>CAYGXT010000681.1:0-1864 GCA_964353695.1 uncultured Myxococcaceae bacterium | reverse complement strand
GCGATCAGCGCCTCCCGCGCCGGCTGGAGTTGATCGCAGTCCATCTGCACCGCGGCCAGGAACGCCTTCGCGGCCCACTCATCGGGCCATCCCGCGGCTAACCCCCGCGCGGCCTCCAGGGCACGTTCGGGCTGCTTCATCCGCGCCTCGATGCGGGCCACATCGAGAGCTCGTTCCGCTCCATCCCAGCCGAGCAGAATCAGGTCTGTAGGACCGCCACCCCAGACCGCAACCGAGTCAAACACGGATGCATAGGTGCGCAACACGAGTTCCAGCGCGCCACGCGAGGACTCGTAGAGGTGGAACCACTGGGCGTATACCCCGCCTGGGTTGAGACGCTGCTTCGCCGAGAGCAGAAACTCCCGCGAGTAGAGGTTCTCGACGCCGGTGACCCATGGGTTGCTCGGCGCCGAGACGATCACGTCATAGCGCGAGCCGTCGCGTAGCAGCGTTCGGTAGGCGTCGCCGCGTCGAACCTCGATGCGAGGATTGCGGCCGGGGTCTCCGTTGTGTTTGCTGGCGAAGAGGGGTAGAGCGGCTTCGACGCCAGGCGAGATCTCTGCGACCACGACGCGCTGCATGGCGTCGAGATTCCCGAGCGCACCTGCGGTGGCGCCCGTGCCGAGTCCGATCACGAACGCGCTTTGGCACTGCTCTGCGAACAGACACGGCAGGACGCCGAGGAGCACGACGGTCCTCAGCTCCGTAGGGATCAGGGTGTCGGGCTTGCCATTCGTGAACAGGCCCCTCGACCCGTCGGTGGTCTCCCGCACGGAGATCGTGACCGTCGGATCGTCCCTGTAGTAGAGCAGGTTCCCGAGCGCTCTCATCTGCTTGAAGAAGGCCGCGGGCCCCGCCCTGGTTGCATCGTGTGCGACCCGCAGCCGAAAGGCTCCGGACGTCAGGTTGTGCTGGCTCCACGGAGGAAGGGACAGAAGGACGACGACCGTGAGGGCCAGGGCGATCCCGGAAACGAGGGTCCAGCGCCCGGGGAGGAGACGAGCCGAGAGCAGGAAGGCCGAGATGCTCAGCGAGAGCAGCGCGATCCAAGCCACCTGGTGAAGGTCCAGCCAGTAGAGGAGCAGGTAGCCGCCGACCAGGCTCCCGAGCAGAGATCCCACCGTGTTGGCGCCGTAGAGGCGCCCGGCCATGGCCCCCAGATCGTCGATCTCCCTTCGCAGAGCGTGGAAGAGCAGGGGCAGGAGCGCGCCCGAGAGGCCGATTGGGATGGCGAGTACGAGGAGGATCAGCGCGGCGAGGGCGAGCTGGTACTGGAGGAACTCGTTCGGCTGCGTACCGAACCAGGTGCGGACGACGTGGGCCCAGTAGGGCGCGCTGGAGACCTGGAGATAGAGAGCCACGAGCAGCAGCACCAGAAGCCACTGCGTGACGACCGCGGTGCCGATGGGGATCCTGCGCAGTGCAGATACCGCGAAGCTCCCGAGCGCGATGCACAGTACGAACACCGCCACCACGATCGAGAACGTGAACTGCGATGCGCCGATGCTCAGTGCGGCGATGCGGTTCAGGATCGTCTGGATGGCCATCATCGAGAAGCCCGACAGCAACGCGACGGCTGTGAGGATGCCAAGCTTCGCGGCTTGCGGTGACGGTCCGGGCTTGGGCGCACGGGCCCGCTCCGGCCCGGGCGGAAGATTCCGGCGGCGCGTCCCCAGCAGCAGGAAGGTTCCGCCGGCGATCAGGTTGACCAGGCCCAACCACCGCATCACCGCATCGAGGCCGAGCCACGGGATCAGCAGGAAGCCGGCGGCCAACGCGCCCACGAACGCGCCCGCCGTGTTGGATGCGTACACGAGGGCATGCAGCCGGGTCGCATCGCGAAGGCTCGAGGACAGCGACTGCG
>CAYGXT010000680.1:0-1867 GCA_964353695.1 uncultured Myxococcaceae bacterium | reverse complement strand
TTGCGTGTGACCGTAGTCGTCACAGGGTCGGGGTACCTTCGGAGTCGTTCGACTTCCTGGGCTTCAGCCAGCCCCGCTGCGGTCAGGGAGGGTCCCGAGGAGAAGACCATGAAGGCTGTGCTTCGTACCCTGATTCGCTGCCTCGTCTGCGGCTTTACCGAGGTTCGAACCGACGAAGTGATCGACCGCGGAGTCGTGCTGCTTCACGAGTGCCCGCGCTGCGACCACCGCTGGACGCAGCGCGGCTCGCTCGATCGACCGGCGCAGGAGCGGCTCGCCCGCGCCACGCGCACGCCTTCGGAGCGCAGCGCCGCATGACGCCGACGAGGCGCGCGCAGCGTGGTACCGTCGGTGGGTGCGCCTAGTCCTCTACACGGGCAAAGGTGGAGTGGGCAAGACCACCACCGCCGCCGCGACGGCTGCATGCGCTGCCGCCCGCGGCCGGCGTACGCTGATCGTCTCGGCCGATGCGGCACATAGTCTGGGCGACGTGCTCGAGAGGCGGCTTGGGCCTCGGCCAGAGCCGATCGCCCCCTTGCTCGACGCCCTCGAGGCCGACGCCCGTGCCGAGATGGCGCGTCATTGGGGCCGGGTCCGCGACTACCTTCTCGAGCTCTTCCGGCACCAGGGCATCGAGGCCGTAGTGGCCGAGGAGCTGGCGCTACTGCCCGGCGCCGAGGAGCTCGCGACGCTACTCGCCGTCGAGGAGCAGGGGCGTGAAGGGGGCTACGATCTCGTGGTCGTGGACTGCGCGCCGACGGACGCGACGCTGCGCCTGCTCACGCTTCCCGACGTCGCACGCAGCGCACTGCGCATTGCGCTCAAGCTGCAGCAAGTTGTCTCCAGCGTCATCAATCCGCTGGCGCGCGTCCTGATCGCGGCGCCGCTGCCGGACGCCGCCGTCTTCAAGGACGTGGAGCGGCTGCTCTACGGGAGGCTCCGGCGCCTGCGCGCCCGCATCGCGTCGCCGCAGACCACGGTGCGGTTGGTGGTGACGCCGGAGCGTATGGTGATCGACGAGGCAAGGCGGGCCTTCACCGACCTTTGCCTCTTCGACATCGCCTGCGACGCGGTGGTGATGAACCGCCTGCTACCAGATGAGGCGCGCCAGGAGCCCTTCTTCCGAGACTGGGCGCGGGTCGAGCACGAGCGCCGCCAGGAGGTGGAATCGCTGTTCGCGCCGCTTCCCGTCCTCACGGCGCCGCTGCGCGACGACGAGGTGCTCGGCCTCGACGCATTGCGTGCTCACGGCCAGGCACTCTTCCAGCGCGTCGAGCCCGATGCCGTTCTCGGTGTGCGACCGCGCGTGCGCTTCACGGCCGAGAAGGGCGGCTGGCGCGTCGAGCTGCCGCTCCCTCATGCCGAGCGGGCGGGCCTCGATGTTTCAAAGCTGCACGGGGAGCTGATCGTACGCTCCGGCGCGCGGAGGCGCGCGCTCTCGCTGCCCCGGCGTCTGGCTTCGCTCTCGCTCGCGGGGGCGCGTTTCGAGCGTGACCTGCTCGTCGTGAGTCTCGCGCCGGCGGGTGCCAGCGCATCCCGACTCGAGGCCGGCCCGTGCGAGTGATCCTCCTCACGGGCAAGGGAGGGGTCGGCAAGACCAGCCTCGCCCTGGCCACGGCGCTCGGCGCGGCCGCGCATGGGCATCGCGCCTTCGTGCTCTCGACCGATCCCGCCCATAGCCTGGGCGACGCGCTCGGCTTCCCGATCGGCCCGCAGCCGAGGACGGTCTGCCCCGGAGTGACGGCGCAGGAGGTTGGCGCCCTCGATGAGCTCGAGCGCTCGTGGTCCGCGATCCAGGGCTGGCTGCGGGGCCTCTTGCACGAGAAGACGGACGAGCTCGTGGCCGAGGAGCTGCTGGTCTTTCCGG
>CAYGXT010000679.1:0-1875 GCA_964353695.1 uncultured Myxococcaceae bacterium | reverse complement strand
AAAGGGTATCGGACCGCTCAAGTTGCCGCTGCATGGCTCTTTCATGCGGGCTAACAGGTCTTGACCTGCAAACCCAAGGCGCATTCTGCCCCGAGGAAACGCTGCGGTCCAACGAATCCTTCGCGCCTGGCGAGATTCTATTCGTCGCAGGGTCGCGGAGGCCACGGACCACGCTGGGGTGAGGGCAGCCGTTGCTCGGCGGGAATCGGGGAGATAGGCTGCGAGGCGGCGCGCGAATCTTGTCTCACCCCGATAGGCTCGCGAAGGGTCCCGGTCGCGAGCGGAGGGGGATGACCGTGAACCGTGATTCACGGGTCAGCGGCCGCGGGGGACCGGGGACGCCCGGCGGGGCAAGGCCGTCCCAGGCGGTACATGCCGCGGCGTCGGACCGCCCCCCTCCCCGGCTTCTCGATCGGCTCAGCCAGGCGCTCCGCCTCCGCCATCGAAGTCCCAGAACGGAAGAAGCCTACGTCCAGTGGGTGAGGCGATTCATCCTGTTTCACGAGAAGAGGCATCCTGCCTCGATGGGCGCCGCCGAGATCACGGCGTTCCTCAACCATCTGGCGGTCGAGGCGCACGTTGCCGCGGCGACCCAGAATCAGGCCCTGAATGCGATCGTATTTCTCTACCGGCACGTGCTTGAGCAGGAGATGCCGAGCCTTGCCGATCTGGTGCGTGCGCGACAGCCGCGCCGTCTGCCGGTCGTGCTGAGTCCCGACGAAGTTCGGGCCATCCTCGCCATCCTGCGCGGCATGCAGCATCTCGTCGCGAGTCTGCTCTACGGCTCTGGCCTTCGGCTCTTCGAGTGCCTCGAGCTGCGGGTGAAGGACGTCGACTTCGCAGCCCACGAGATTCGGATTCGCGACGGCAAGGGTCGCAAGGATCGGGTGACGACGCTTGCGCACGCTTGCATCCACCCGCTGGGCCAGCACCTCGACCGCGTGAAGCAGCTCCATGAACGAGACCTCCGCGAGGGCTTCGGCGAGGTCGATCTGCCTCATGCTCTCGCGCGGAAGTATCCAGCTGCCGGACGCGAATGGGGCTGGCAATGGGTGTTCCCGGCGCGATCGCGGTGGCGTGACCCCGTCACGGGGATCGAGCGGCGGCACCACTTGCACGAGACGGCCGTGCAGCGCGCCGTTCACGGGGCGGTACAGCAGGCAGGGATCGCGAAACCGGCCTCCTGCCACACGTTTCGCCACAGCTTTGCGACACATCTGCTCGCGAACGGCCACGACATCCGCACGGTGCAGGAGCTGCTTGGACATCGGAACGTGGCCACGACCATGATCTACACCCACGTGCTCAACAAGGGTGGCCTCGGCGTGCGCAGTCCGCTCGACCGAATCGGGATTCTCGACTGATCGCTCGGAAGCTCCTGCCCCAGCGAGCGGACGGCGCCCGCGGCGTCGGATATCGTCCCCAGTCCGGAGGTCCCCGCGATGAAGCTCGGTCTGATGCTCGGCTACTGGGCGGCGCAGCCGTCCGATCCGATCGATCTGGTGCTCGAGGCGGAGCGCCTCGGCTTCGACTCGGTCTGGGCGGCCGAGGCCTATGGCTCGGACGTTTTCTCGCCCCTGTGCTGGATGGGAGCACGCACCACGCGCATCAAGCTGGGCACGGCCGTGATGCAGATCTCGGCGCGTACACCGGCCTGTGTCGCGATGACGGCGGCCACGATCGACCATCTCTCGAACGGCCGCCTCATCCTCGGTCTAGGCGTCTCGGGGCCGCAGGTGGTGGAGGGCTGGTACGGTCAGCCCTTCCCGCAGCCGCTGGCCCGAACGCGTGAGTACGTCTCGATCCTTCGCAAAGCGCTGGCCCGCGAAGAGCCCCTGACGAATGCGGGCAAACACTACCCGCTGCCCTACCCGG
>CAYGXT010000678.1:0-1885 GCA_964353695.1 uncultured Myxococcaceae bacterium | reverse complement strand
TGTGAACGATGCCACCGAGCGCGGCGGCAGCACGCTTGGGGTTGGTGACCACGTCTACGATCAGGTGCGGGATGCCGTCGTAGGCCGAGAGCTCGAGGAGCTTCGGGTCGACCAGCAGCAGCTTGAGCTCGTTCGGTGACGTGCGGAACAGCATCGAGCAGAGCAGCGAGTTGAGGAAGACGCTCTTGCCCGTCCCCGTGGCGCCCGCCACCAGCAAGTGGGGCATGCGCGCGAGATCCGCCTCCACCGGGTTGCCGAAGATGTCCTTGCCGAGCACGAACGTCAGCTTCGACGGGCTCGATCGATAGCTCTCGGACTCGAGCAGATCGCGGATGTAGACCACCTCGCGCTCACCGTTCGGGATCTCGATACCGACCACCGCTTTGCCGGGAAGCGGCGCGATGATGCGTACGGAGAGGGCACGCAGCGCCAGCGCCAGGTCGTCGGAGAGGCTGACGATGCGGTTCACCTTGACGCCGGACGCCGGTTCGAACTCGTACATCGTGATCACGGGCCCGGGATGCACCGTCACGACCCGGCCGTTCACGCCAAAGTCCCGGAGCTTCTTCTCGAGGATCCGCGAGTTCATGATCAGGCTCTCGCGGTCGATGACACGGGCGCTGGCCGGCGGCCTCTGGAACAGGTCGATGTCCGGCGGGGTCCACGGCGTGTCGCCGTTATCCTCGGGGAAGGAGAAGGACTCCTGCTTCGGCTTCGCCGCGCCGCGTGCGGCGCGGTGGTCGACGATGGCGGGCTCGACGCCGCGGGCCCCACGTCCGGCCGTAAGGAGCGAGGCCCGTCCGGTGCTCGTCGGCGACCCTTCACCCTCGTCGTCGGTTTCGAGCTCGGCCTCGACAGCGTCGGCATCGGCCTCGAGCGCCTCGCCGTTCCCGGTGTCGTCCGCGAAGCGAGCCAGCGACGTTGCGGGCAAGAGTCCAGGCAAGCCCGGATCGGGCTCCCGCAGCTGCGCGACCCGACGTCGGCGACGCCGCCGCTCCCTCCAGATCCGCACGTCCTCGACGGCGCGACGAATGCCAGCAGCCGCACGGCGCCCGGCAAGGGCCACGCGCGCAAGAGCGCGCTCGGCGGCCCCAAGAAGCATGATGCCAGCACGCCCGCAGGCCGCGGCTCCGGAGAGCATCGCCTGCACAGCGACGCGGGTCGGAACACCCGTGAGTCGCAGGGCGCCAGCGCCCGCCAGCAGCGCCGACAGCAGGAGGCCTCCGTAGGCGGAGAGCAGCGCTCGCTCGCCCCCGGCCAGCAGCCGCCCGAGCCCGCCGCCCTCGAGGCCCCCAAAGCGAGCCGGCGCGAGGCCACGCAGCAGCTCGGGCACGGCGGAAGAGGCGGCCAGGACCAGCGCGGCGCCCACCCAGAAGCTCGGGCCCTCGCGGGCCGCACGCAGGCCGGCGACAAGCCGTGCGCCGACGACGCCGAGCAGCACCGCGAGCAGATAGGCTCCTGCGCCGAAGCCGCGGCGCAGAAGGCCCGCCAGGGAGGCGCCGAACGGTCCTCCCAGATTCTCGACGTGCCCCATCCGGAAGATCGGGTCCGCGGCTTCGAAGCTCGCGAGGGCAAGCAGCGCGAAGAGCGAGAAAGCGAGTAGCAACAGACCCAACGACTCCGAAGCGATCCGGTCCGGCGCGAGCCAGTGCCGCCGCGCACGCGCTCCGGTGCGTTGCCTTCGCGCGCGGGCGCTAGAGGACCGCGCCACGACGTTCCACCCCTCAACGATCGAAAGGATCGTACGAAGCTCTAAACGGATCTTCGGATTCGAGACGGCTCACGTCCCCACCCCCTGGGACGTTCCAGACGGGCCAAGTATCCCCTCGGGCTCTGCCCCGTCAAGCGCGCTCGCATTTCGAGCGCCGCCTCGCTCCGCAGGCGG
>CAYGXT010000677.1:0-1894 GCA_964353695.1 uncultured Myxococcaceae bacterium | reverse complement strand
GGGGCCCACGCCGCGGGCGTGAGTTCCCGTCGACTTGACCATTATGACCAGATCGAACATGCTCTGGTCATGGCGCGGATCTATGCCGTCCACGAGGCCAAGGCCAAGCTCAGCGAGATCCTGCGGACGGTGAAGGCCGGCAGGAGCGTGACGATCTCCGACCGCGGACGCCCGGTCGCGCGCGTCGTCCCGCTGGAGCCCGCGGAGGATCTCGATGGACGGATCGCGGAGCTGGAGAAGACCGGGGCGATTCTCCGGAGGGCTCGATCGCGCAAGCCGGTCGGCACGATCGCTCGCCGCCCGGGCGCGCTGCGGCGCTTCCTCGCCGCCCGCGATTGAGCCGGGTCTACGTCGACAGCTCGGCCTGGATCGCGGTGCTCTTCGCGGAGCCGCCGGGGCGCGGCGTGGCGGCTGCGCTACGACACTTCGATGAGCTCTACTCGTCGGACCTTCTGATCGCGGAGACGCTGGCCGCCGCGAGCCGAGAGCGGGTCGCTCCCGAGTCGGTACTGCCCTCTCTCGGCGGCGTGTCCCTGATCCTGCCGCAGCGCTCGCTGGAGCCGGAGCTACGACACGCTCTCGGTGAAGGCCACCTGCGCGGCGCCGATCTCTGGCACGTCGCATGCGCGCTGTATCTCGCAAGCGGATCGGAAGGCGAGCTGGCCTTCCTCTCCCGCGACGGCGCTCAACGCGCCGTCGCGAAACGGCTCGGCTTCCCCACGCCCTGAATTCCGGGTTTCCCTACCCTCAATCCCAGACCGGACCAAGGTCGTAGTGCAGGAGCGCCGGCAGCGCAGCCAACGACGGCTTCAGGATCGGCGTCAATCCCTCGGGGTCACGCCCAGGACCTGAAAGCCCATCGCGGTCGCGGCGACTGCCAGCTCCTCATCGTGGGTTGCGAAGAGCACGGACGTATCGACGTAGAGGTTCAGCGCGATCTCCGGTCCTGCAGCAGTAGCTCGGTGGAGTCGATCGACCAGCCTGCTGGACGCGGCCGTCGACTCCGCAGGCTCTCCACCGGGTCGCGAGCCTTCTCGATGCGAAGAGTGGTCCGTCGCGTCACCGGAACGATCCGGGCGATCGGGCGGTCGCGATCCGTCACCTCGATCTCTTCGCCACGTTCGACAGCACGCAGGTGGCGGGAGAGCTGGCTCTTGAGCTCTGCGATATTCACGCTCTTCATGAGCTTGAAGGTCCACAAGTGGACTGATCCGTCAACAAGGGCGGTCAGCGGGCGATCTGTGTGGCGCCCCGATCGCTCCGGCGCCACGGCCGCAGTCTGGGCTGCGTTCCGGCCCGGATGGGCCACTCCAGGGGACATCCAGGCGGAGATCGATCCCGCCGATCGGACAAAGACCCGCACCCTCTGCCAGTGGGTTGAGCGACTCGCTGCGTGGGGCATCCGACCGTTCTCGAATGGCCCTCTTGACATTCGTGGTTTGTTCCTATACCCTTTGATTTGTCATCCCGTCTGTCCCGATGGGTTCGCACATGTCCTCTCGCTCTCCCGCGGCTGCTCGCGAGCAATCCGCCCGTGCGCTGGAGACGGCCCCGCCGCCCTTCCCGGCGCAAGCGGAGCGTCCGTCCTCGCCGCCCTCCCCGGCGGCGATGGCCTACCTGCGCGGCCGCGATGCCGACGGGCGCATGCAGTCCCTCATCGCCGAGCGGGCTGCGCTGCGCCCCGTGCTGGGCCTGCTGGCGCTGCGGCTCGTGAAGCGCCGTGCCTATGAGACGCTCGCCTTCCGCTGTCTGGGAGACTACGCGCGCGAGCGGCTGGGCGTGACCGCCCAGGCGCTCCGCGAGTGGTCGCGGGTGTGGGAGGCGCTGGCGGAGCTCCCACAGCTACGGGCCGCGGTCCTCTCGTCTGAGATCTCGTGGTCGGTGGCACGCCGCG
>CAYGXT010000676.1:0-1896 GCA_964353695.1 uncultured Myxococcaceae bacterium | reverse complement strand
GCGTGATGCTACCACGCTGCGGGTCGAGCACGACCACCCGCACGGCTGAAGCCCGCGGCCGTCAGCTTCAGCGGCTTGTTGTACGGCCGACTGGAGACGCCACCGCCTCCGACTTGGGCTCAAGTGTCTCGCCCAACGGCCCACTCGTGAGGGAGCACAGCAAACACATCTATGTCGCGCCGAGTGCTCTGCCAAACGCCGTGGGAACGAAGTGTTCCCTCATACGCGAACCCTGCGCGACGGGCGACGGCGGCCGAGCCCGTGTTCTCCGACTCGACGGTCAGGAAGACCCGCGCAGCCCCAAGTTCGAACAGCCAGCTCGTCATGAGCTTCACAGCGCGAGTCGCGAAACCGCGGCCCCGCGCGTGTGGGGCCAGCCAGTAACCGATCTGCGCTACATCCGCGTTCGACCACTCGTCGACGCCGCACTGTCCGGCCAGATCGCCGGAAGCCGCGTCGAGAATCGCGAAGCTGACGCCGGAAGGCTTGCCGCACTCGGCGAAACGGAGCCAGTTCCGCTCAAATCTCTCGATGAGCGCCACAGCATCGGTCATCGACTGTGGTGGCGAGGAGTAGCGTTGGATCCCCGGATCACTCGACGCGTCCGCGATGAAGCGCGCGTCCGGCTGCGACCAAGGTCTGAGAATGACGACGTCGTCGAAGAACATCGCAACCGGAGCGTCATTGCGCCGCTCGCTCACGCCCACTGAGCCTCCATCAACATCTCGAGCTTCCGGTCCGTACAACGGATCGGTGCTCACCTGCGCGGCCCAGCGGCCGCCGGACTCCGCTCGAGGCAAACCCTACGCCGCCAACTGCCACCGTGCCATAATGCGGCACCGCTGGGCCGTGTCAGGTGCAGCACCTTGTTGGGCTGCGCGCTCTGATAACGCTTGACGTTATTACCCGAGCAGGTACGCTACCCACGTGATCCGGAGCTTCCGCGATGCGGAGACCGAGAAGGTGTTCCGGCGGCAGCGCTCTCGGAGACTGCCACCGGATATCCAGTTGAGGGCGCACCGGAAGATGCTTCTGCTGCACGCGGCACAACGGCTTGAAGACCTTCGGGTGCCCGCCGGCAACAGATTCGAGGCGCTCAGCGGAGCGCGAAAAGGGCAGCACAGCGTTCGCGTAAACGACCAGTGGAGGATTTGCTTCCGCTGGGAAAGCACCGGTGCCTATGATGTTGAGATCTGCGACTACCACTAGGAGAACGTGATGGCTCGGCGTGCTCACTCTCCGGTTCATCCCGGCGAGATTCTCGAAAAAGAGTTTTTGGAGCCGCTTGAACTCAGCCAGTATCGCCTCGCGAAGGAAACCAATGTACCGCCTCGGCGGATCAACGAGATCGTGCACGGAACGAGAGCGATCTCAGCGGATACGGCTCTGAGGCTGGCGCGGTACTTTGGAACGACCGATGAGTTCTGGCTGAACCTCCAGATGCACTACGACCTGGAGGTCGAGCGCGATCGGCTGGGGTCTCGCCTTCGCAAGGAAGTCGCTGTCCTCAAGCGCGCGAGCTGACTCCTCTTCGCGCTGCCCAACAGGTCTTGTACTGCCGCCCCCCGGCCGAGTATGCGCTGCGCAAACTCGGCCCTGCAACGAGCCCACCACGTCGCTGGCCGGTCGCTGGCTGTCTAATCGCCCCGGGATGGGTGGATGGGCTGCGGGGGCGGCGGTCTTTGCGGCGGGCGGCGGAGGGGATTAGGCTGCACCCCGGTCCCTCGGTCGATCTCGCCCCGGCTATCGCGCGGCGGCCTTGCCGCGCGGGGGGATGTCCGCGTGGCCAAGAGCGGGAGCGGGAGCGACGACCGGCCTCGAGAGGGAAGGCCTCCTCAGTGTGACGCTCGGGCTCGGCCTGCGAGGTGTGCGACCTCGGATCGCGATGCGAGAGTG
>CAYGXT010000675.1:0-1901 GCA_964353695.1 uncultured Myxococcaceae bacterium | reverse complement strand
TGGCAACGACGTGCCGCCGGGGATGGGCACGAGCGTCAACGAGACGATCTTCTCGAACGACATCCCGATCGCCCAGCTCTCCGTCGCGACCTCGAGCGGCGGCTTCGTGAAGCTGACGGACGACGCGGTCTTCGGTGGCACGACGTCCATCGCCGTGCTGAAGGATATCGCGCTCTCTTCTTTCGGCGGTCAGGGCGGCTCGGTGGCCCACATCTCGATCGTGGACCAGAGGTTCACGTTCATCCCGGAGCCTGGCACCCTGCTGCTCGGCAGCTTCGGCCTGCTCGGCCTCGCGACCCTCGGCCGCAAGCGGGTCCGCTGAGCCGGCCGCGCGGGCCCCTTGGGCTCGAATCGATGACGGCCCGGAGCGGCAACGCTCCGGGCCGTTTTTGTTTTCAGGCAAGGGCACGCTGGCGCCCCGGGCAGGATTCGAACCTGCGACCCGTCGCTTAGAAGGCGACCGCTCTAGTCCACTGAGCTACCGGGGCCCGGGGCGAAGAGTAGAGAGAAATTGGAGGGAATCGATGCCGACCACCACCACGACCGCGGCGCGCGCGGGCGCGCTCGCCGTACTGGCGGCTCTGCTTCTGGCTCCCGCGCTGATGGCGCCGACCGCTGCCCTGGCGGCGCTTGCGCCCGTGCGCTTCTCGCTGGCCCGGAATGGCGTGTCCCTGGGCCTGTTCGAGACCTGCCGCGGGCTGGGCTCGGCCACGGAGGTCCTCGAGTTTCGGGACGGCGCGAATCCCTCGATCGTGAGGAAGCTCCCGGGACGGCTCCAGCTCAGCGACGTGATCTGCACCCGGAGCGCAGCGCCGGCAGGCGATCTCGCAACCTGGAGAGCGCTCGTCGTTGCTGGGGATATCGAGCAGGCTCGATCGGCCGTCACGATCTCGGAGCTGGACATGAGCTTCCAGGTGGTGCGGAGCTGGAGCCTTGCCAATGCCTGGCCGGCCGAGTTGCAGGCCGTGGGCGGCACCACGAGCACGGTCGAGCTCTTGCGCATCGCGCACGAAGGCATCGAGCGGACGCAATGAAGATCTGGCGCGACGCGGCGATCGTGGCCGCAGCGCTCGCGACCGTGGCCGCTCATGCGGAGCCGCTGGTCTTCGTCTCGGGCGCGACGCTCCGCAGCGGCGAGATCGCCGAGATCCTCGAGCTGCCGGGCGGCTCGATGCTGCGCGCGACGGATTTGATCGCCGAGTTCTGGCACAGCGCGCAAGATCCCGGCGCGACGCTCGGCTACGACGTGGCGACGCAGCGTTTCCGCGACGACGTCGAGCCGTATCTCGGCACGGCGAGCCTCGACCGCCTGCGCGAGGGCCACGACTGGTTTCTCTATGAGGCGACGATCCGCGGCTTCGTCCCCCTCGGCCAGGGCCCGGTCGTGCCCGCCGCCGCCGTGGGTAGCCCGGGCGAGCTGCTGGAGCAGCCTGGTGCGGTGCTGGTGGCCACCACGCGCGCTCCGGCTGCGCCGGATCGCGACGGCGACGGCGTGCCGGACGCCTTCGACAACTGCATCGACGTGCCCAATGGCCCCGCTGCTCCCGGCCCGTTCGCGCTCATCCAGCGCGACACGAATGGCGACCGCTACGGCAATGCTTGCGATCCCGACCTCAATGGCGACGGCATCGTCAACTTCGCCGACCTCGCAGGCATGAAGCGTGTCTTCTTCCGGCGCGACTTCGACGCCGACTTGAACGGCGATGGCATCGTCAACTTCGCCGACCTGGCGAGGCTGAAGACATTCTTCTTCAAACCGCCGGGGCCCTCGGGGCAGGTGCGCTGAAGCCGCCGCGCCGGCGCCGGGGCCTGCGTTGAGGAGGGCCGCCGCCCTCGCTAGGCTTCTGCTCTTCTGGTGGGCGTAGCTCAGTTGGTTAGAGCGCCAGGTTGTGGCCCTGGAG
>CAYGXT010000674.1:0-1903 GCA_964353695.1 uncultured Myxococcaceae bacterium | reverse complement strand
CCGGCATGCGCTGCAGCGAACGCCGAGCAGGCTCGGCTCTGCGTCGTTCATGCGGAACCAGCCCTCGATCGCGGGAACCCTCTTCTTTGCTCCGCCCATCGCTCGATCCCTCCTCTCGCCCTCCACCTCGACCTCCACCCCACCTGCCGCAGACTGACGCAGAGGCGCCGCGGGCTGCCGCGGGGGGCTGGACGCCTATACGAGACGTAGCGTATCATAACTGCCCGGCTCGCGTCTGCGGGCTCCGAGAGCCGCCAACGTCTGGCCCGCCGTGCAATGGCCTCGCCCAGCGGGGCGCGAGGAGGACGCATGGACAAGCGCACGACCCCGGACGAGGTGGTGCGCGAGATCCGCGACGGGATGACGATCGGCATCGGCGGCTGGGGCTCCCGCCGCAAACCGATGTCGCTGGTGCGCGCGATCCTCCGCTCCGAGCTGAAGGACCTCACCCTGGTCTCCTACGGGGGGCCCGACGTGGGCCTGCTGTGCGCGGCGGGCAAGGTGAAGAAGGTCGTCTACGGCTTCGTCTCCCTCGATTCAATCCCCCTCGAGCCGCACTTCCGCAAGGCGCGAGAAGCTGGGGCGATCGAGGCCGTCGAGTTCGACGAGGGAATGTTCCAGTGGGGACTCTATGCCGCGGCGCTGCGGCTCCCCTTCCTCCCGACACGCGCGGGACTCGGCTCCGACGTGATGTTGCATAATCCGGAGCTGCGGACGGTCCGCTCCCCGTACGCCGACGCCGAGGATCTCGTTGCGATGCCCGCTCTCGAGCTCGACGTCGCCCTGGTCCATCTGAACCGAGCCGACACGCGCGGCAACGCACAGTTCCTCGGTCCGGATCTTTATTTCGACGATCTCTTCTGCATGGCCGCGAAGAAGCGCTTCGTATCCTGCGAAAGGATCGTGCCGACGGAGGATTTCCTGAAGGCAGGCTCCGTGCATACGCTGCGCCTCAACCGAACCATGGTGGATGGCGTGATCGAGGCGCCGAATGGCGCACACTTCACGGAGTGCCCGCCCGACTATGGCCGGGACGAGGCGTTCCAACGCGAGTATGCTGCGACGGCGAAGAGCCCCGAGGCCTGGTCCGCCTTCCGGGAGAAGTACCTCGACATCCCCGAAGCCGACTACCAGCGCCGTTTGAGCGAGCGAGACGCACGATGACACAGGCCCGCCGCGACGAGATCTGCGCCGTTGCGATCGCAGAGATCTTCCGCGGCGACGGGGAGATTCTCGCGAGCGCGATGGGGACGCTCCCCACGATCGGAGCCAGGCTCGCGAAGCTGACATTCGAGCCGGAGCTGCTGATCACCGATGGCTTCGCCTACGCGCTCGGAAACGTCCCCCCCGTCGGAGGGGACGAAGGCAGCGAGCCCGTCGTCGAGTCCTGGATCCCGTTCCGCAGCGTCTTCGACCTGCTCTGGTCGGGCCGCCGCCACGTCCTGATGGGGGCGACGCAGATCGACCGCTTCGGCAACCAGAACATCTCCTGCATCGGCGAGTTCCGAAAGCCTGCCGTGCAGCTGATCGGCACCCGCGGTGCGCCCGGAAACACCCTGCACCACAAGACGAGCTACTGGGTTCCCAACCATTCGAAGAAGATCTTCGTCGAGAAGGTCGATGTCGTCTGCGGCGTCGGCTACGACCGTGCCGCCAGGCTCGGTCCGAAGGCCGCGCGCTTCCACTGCATCCCGCGCGTGGTCTCGAATCTCGGGGTCTTCGACTTCGAGACCAGCGATCACCGCATGCGGCTCCGCTCGGTCCATCCCGGCGCGACACTCGACGAGATCATCGCAAGCACTGGCTTCGAGCTCGCGATCCCGGAACGCCTTCCCGAGACGCGCCTGCCCACGGCGGAGGAGCTCCGTCTCCTGCGCGAACGCATCGACCCGCTCGCTCTCGG
>CAYGXT010000673.1:0-1914 GCA_964353695.1 uncultured Myxococcaceae bacterium | reverse complement strand
CCTCGTGACGGCGACGGCCATGGCGACGCTGCTCCCCGAGATCCCCGTCTACGTAGGGGTCTACCTGCTTCCGCTGCGCCACCCCGTGACCGTCGCGCGGCAGCTCGCGACGCTCGCACAGCTCGCGCCCGGGCGCGTGATCTTCGGCGTCGGGCTCGGTGGCGAAGACCGTCACGAGGTGGAGATCTGCGGCGTCGATCCCGCGACGCGTGGGCGGCGCATGGACGCTTCGCTTCAGATCCTGCGGGCGCTCCTGCAAGGCGAGACGCTCTCCTGGGCGGACGAGTTCTACAGGATCGACGCCGCACGCATCCTGCCCGCGCCGACGCCCCGAATCCCGTTGGTCGTTGGTGGCCGATCGGATGCGGCACTGCGGCGGGCCGGCCGCTTTGGTGACGGCTGGATCGGCGTCTTCAACTCCGCGCGCCGCTTTGCGCAGGCGGTCGAACGCGTGGATGAGACGGCGCAGGCCGCGGGGCGAACGGCCATCGACTGGCAGCATACGATGGAGATATGGTGCTGCTTCGACGACACGCGGGAATTGGCGCGCGCACGGCTCGCCCGCAGGCTTGAGGAGTTCTACCGGATCCCGTTCGCGCCCTTCGAGCGCTACTGCGCCTTCGGAGCACCGGAGCACGTCGCGGAGTTCCTGGCTCCCTACGTCGAGGCGGGGTGCCGGCTCCTCAACCTGATCCCGGCCGCGCAGCGTCTGTCGCACGCCGTCGAGGGCGTGGCCGAGGTCAAGCGCCTGCTCGGGCACTGACGTCCCGCTCTCAAAGCTCCACGCGGCGCAGGCGAAGCGCGTTCAGGATCACCGACACGGAGCTCAGGCTCATGGCGGCCGCGGCGAGCATCGGGCTCAGCAGCAGCCCGAAGAACGGGTAGAGCACGCCGGCAGCGATGGGCACGCCGAGCGCGTTGTAGAGAAAGGCGAAGACCAGATTCTGGCGGATGTTCCGAAGCGTCGCGCGCGAAAGCCTTCGCGCGCGCAGGATGCCCGAGAGATCGCCGCGTACCAGCGTTACGCCGGCGCTCTCGATGGCGACATCCGTGCCGGTGCCCATGGCGATGCCGACCTGCGCCTGCGCCAGGGCTGGAGCGTCGTTGATGCCATCTCCGGCCATGGCGACGATCGCGCCGCGCGCCTGCAAGCGTCGCACCGCCTCCGCCTTCTGCTCGGGGAGCACCTCCGCCATCACGTCGTCGAGCCCGAGCTGCTGTGCCACCGCCTCGGCCGTGGTGCGGCTGTCGCCGGTCAGCATCACGATGCGCAGGCCGTCCGCGTGGAGAGCGCGGATGGCATCGGGCGTCGTCGCCTTCAGCGGGTCGGCTACGGCCACGAGCCCCGCTGCGCGGCCGTCGATCGCCACCAGCATCACCGTCTTTCCCTCGGAGCGGAGCCGCTCCGCATCCGTCGTGAGCGCGCGCGGATCGATGCCGCGCATCTCGAGCAGCGCCCGCGTACCGATCAGCACGCTCTTGCCGCCGGCGCGCCCGGCGATGCCCTTGCCGGGGATCGCCTCGAAGCCCTCCGCCTCTGGCAGCACGAGCCCGCGCGCAGCGGCCCCTGCCACGATCGCCGCGGCGAGTGGATGCTCGCTGGCTCGCTCGAGGCTCGCCGCGAGCACGAGCAGAGTGCTCTCGTCCGTACCGGACATCGCCTTCACGTCCGACAGGGCGGGCTTTCCCTCCGTGAGCGTCCCGGTCTTGTCCACGAGCAGCGTGTCGACCTTGCGCAGCGTCTCGATCGCCTCGGCGCTGCGGAAGAGCACGCCCGCACTCGCGCCCTTGCCGGCTGCGACCATGACCGACATCGGTGTCGCGAGGCCGAGGGCACAGGGGCAGGCAATTATAAGCACAGCAATAAAATTAAGGAGGGCATAAGTGAGTGAGGGTGGTGGCCCGATAAAGTAC
>CAYGXT010000672.1:0-1918 GCA_964353695.1 uncultured Myxococcaceae bacterium | reverse complement strand
GCCTGCCGGGCCTGCTCGATCTGTGACGCGAGCGCAGAGTCCAGCGACGCGACATCGGCACTCGCAGCGTTTCTCTCCTCGATGATCGCAAGGCGTGCCGCGCCCGTCGGAACGTGCAGGGTGATCGAGCGCGAGTAGGCCTCCTCCGCCGTCTCGAGACGCGTGCGCGCACTGTTCAACTGGCCCTGCAGGGCGGAGAGGCAGGTCTTCCAGCCCGCATCCCCAGCCGGCTGCGCGCAGTTGCCCGGAAGCGGCGGCGCCGGCGCGATCGAGGCCGGGGCCTGGTCGATTGCGCTCGCGGCCGGGAGATCGGAGATGTCCTCCGAGCCCGTGACGAGCGCGTCCGGGTCCTCCGCATGCCCGAGCATCGCGTCCGAGTTCCCCGCGTGCCCGGTCCGCGCATCCGGGCTCGAAGCCTCGGCGTCCAGGGCGTCGGAGCTTTCGGAGCCCTTCAGGAGCGCGTCGGAGGAGCCGCTCGGAATGCCGTCGGGAACCGGCTCGGAGCTGCCCTGCACGGGCTGCTCGAAGCGATCAGTGTTCTGCGCGAGGGCCGGGCTTGCGAGCGCGAATAGCGCGCACAGGGCGGGGAGAGCGACGATCCGAAGCCAATGCATGAGGCCCCCAGGACAGGTGTACACCCGAGGCATCGGCCGGAGCGCTGCCAGGCTGTAGCCTTCGAGCCGAAGCCGGCCGGCTTGCTCGTTTCAAACGTCTGATCTAAGGACCGTCTCGTGTCGCGGCTCGAGCCCGGGCTCGCACGCGCGATTGCGGAGCGCGAAGAGGAACGGCATGAACCGAAGGCTGGCTCTCGTCCTGTGTCTGGTCGGCCTCGCCGCCGCAGGCCTCTGGCTCTGGCGAGCGAGGCACGACGGCCAAACCTATTACACGGGTTTCGTCGAGGGCGAGGAGCGTATCCTCCGCAGCGAGGTCAGTGGGCGCGTCGTGGCCGTCGGCTTCGGGGAGGGCGAGCTCGTACCGGCCGACGCCGTCGTCGCCCGCATCGACGATGCCGACGTGGCAGCGCGTATTCGTTCGAAGCAGCAGGAGCTCGCGGTGCTCGATGCCCAGATCGCACGGCAGGAGCAGGAGGTCGCGCTGATCGAGAGCACCTGGCCGCAGGAACTCGCGGCTCGTGGCTCCGAGGTCCGGCAGGCAAGGGCGGCCTTCGAGCTCGCACGCCGCACCTACGAGCGGCAGACCGCCCTGGTCGAGCAGGGCGTGAGCACCGCGCAACGCCTCGACGAGGCGCGCTCGAGCCTGGATCAGACGCACAGCGGGGTGGATCGCGCCGGCGAAATCCTGGAACGCGCTCGCGCGGAACAGGCGCAGATCGCAGTCGCGAAGCGTCAGCTCGAGGTGCTGCGCCAGCAGCGCGAGCTCTCGCGAGCGCAGCTCGGGGAGCTCGAGGTACAGCATTCGAAGTTCCAGATCCGCGCGCCCTCCGTGCCGACCGTGGTGCAGACGCAGCTGCTCTGGCCGGGAGAGCTGGCGCAGCCCGGGACGCCCGTGCTCACTGTCCTCGATCCTCGCGACAAGTACGTGCAGATCTACGTGCCGGTGGGCGACCTCGACCGCGTTCGCGTGGGGAGCCGCGTGGAGATCGAGCTCGACAGCGAGCCCGGGCGCAGAGTGCCCGGCGAGGTGAGCTTTCTCGCGGAGCAGGCCAACTTCACGCCCGAGAAGATCGAGACCCGGAGCGATCGGGTGGGGCAGGTCTATCGGGCGAAGGTCCGAATCCTCGAGAACGTCGAGCGCTTCCAGCCCGGAACCGAGGGCAACGTCTATCTCGTCGTCGAGGGCGGGCCGCAGCGGGCCGCCCTCAACGGGCCATGAGCGTTCCCAGCATCCGCCTGCGCGGGCTACGCAAACGCTACGGCAAGCGCGTGGCACTCGACGGCATCGATCTCGAGCACTCGGG
>CAYGXT010000671.1:0-1922 GCA_964353695.1 uncultured Myxococcaceae bacterium | reverse complement strand
ACTTCGCCGAGACCGGCCGCTTCTTCTACGAGATGATCGAGCTCTCGAAGCTGCGGATCCCGGTCGTATGCGTGGTCTTCGGCTCATCGACAGCGGGCGGCGCCTACCAGCCAGGAATGTCCGACTACAACATCGTCATCCGGAATCAGTCGAAGATCTTCCTGGCTGGCCCGCCGCTGGTGAAGATGGCCACCGGCGAGGAGTCCGACGACGAGACGCTTGGCGGCGCGCAGATGCACGCCGAGGTATCGGGCCTCGCCGAGTACCTCGCCGAGGACGAGAGGGATGCGTGTCGGCTGTGCCGAGAGGTCATCTCTCAGCTCAACTGGCGCAAGGCCGGCCCGCCACCGAGCCTGCGCGCCGACCCTCCGCTGCTCGATGCGGAGGAGCTGCTCGGACTCGTGAGCCCCGACCTGCGCAGGCCTGTCGATGTGCGGGAGCTGATCGGGAGGGTCGTCGATGGCTCCCGTTTCGGAGAGTTCAAGCCGCGCTACGGCACCACGCTGGTATGCGGCTGGGCCTCGATCTACGGCTATCCGATCGGAATCCTCGGGAACAACGGCGTGCTCAACCCGGAGTCGGCCGAGAAGGCCGCCCACTTCATCCAGCTCTGCAACCAGATCGACGTGCCGCTGCTCTTTCTCCAGAACCTCACTGGATTCGTGGTGGGCCGCGACTTCGAGCAGGCGGGGATCATCAAGAAGGGGTCGCAGATGCTCAACGCGGTCACGAACTCCACGGTGCCGCACCTGACCGTGATCTTCGGCGCCTCCTACGGAGCGGGCACCTACGCCATGTCGGGCCGCGCCTTCAACAACCGCTTCACCTTCCTCTGGCCGACGGCCAAGATCGCCGTCATGGGGCCGAAGCAGATCGCTGGTGTGATGTCGATCGTGCGGCGCGCGCAGATGGCGAGGAAGGGCGAGCCCTTCGACGAGGAGCTCGACGCGAAGATTGTCGCTGCCGTGGAAGCGATCCAGGAAAAGGGCTCCCTTGCACTCGAGGCGACGGGCGCCATCAGCGACGATGGCATCATCGATCCCCGCGATACCCGCACCGTGCTCGGGATCTGCCTGTCGGTCGTCCGCAACCGCTCCATCGAAGGAGCCACCGGGTACGGGGTGTTCCGCCTGTGAGCATGACGACGCTTCTCATCGCGAACCGGGGCGAGATCGCCCGCCGCGTGATCCGCAGCGCACAGGGCATGGGCATTCGCTGCGTCGCCGTCTACGTCGACGCCGATGCGGACGCGCCCTTCGTGACCGATGCCGACGAGGCCATGCGGCTTTCCAGCTCCTATCTCGACGGCAAGGCGATTCTCGAGGCCGCGCGCGTGTGCGGGGCCGAGGCGATCCACCCTGGCTATGGCTTCCTCTCGGAGAACGCGCGCTTCGCGGCCGACGTGGTTGCGGCGGGCCTGATCTGGGTGGGCCCTTCGCCCGAGTCGATCGAAAGGATGGGAGACAAGCTCGCGGCGAAGGCGCTCGCCCGCGAGCTGGGCGTGCCGACCCTGCCGGGATCCGAGGATCCAACCGACGCAAACCAGGTCGGATACCCGCTGCTCGTGAAGGCCGCGGCCGGCGGCGGTGGCAAGGGCATGCGGATCGTGACCGAGCCGGCGCGCCTGGCAGAAGCGGTCGCCGCCGCACGCCGCGAGGCCCTCGGCGGATTCGGCGATGATCGCGTCTTCCTCGAGCGCTACGTGCCACGCTGTCGCCACGTGGAGATCCAGATCCTGGGCGATCGTCACGGAGCCGTCGTTCACCTGGGAGAGAGGGAATGCTCGATCCAGCGGCGCCACCAGAAGATCCTCGAGGAGTCGCCTTCGCCCCGAGTAGACGCCGCGCTGCGCGCGGCCATGGGCGAGGCGGCACTGCACCTTGCACGCGCTCTCGGCTATCAGTCGGCGGGCACCGTCGAGT
>CAYGXT010000670.1:0-1923 GCA_964353695.1 uncultured Myxococcaceae bacterium | reverse complement strand
TGGAGGAGTTCGTCGAGCTTGTCCTGCGCCGGGTCGGTCATGACTCACGATTCTCGGGGATGTCGGAGGCAAGCGCACGCGCCAAGGACTGCAGCAGCGCGAGTGCAAGGGTTGCTCAGGACGGCAGATCGAGACGACGGAAGGCGACGGCGAGCAGAGCCGTGCTGCCGGCGCCCCAGGCCAGCAGCCGCAGGCCGACATCCACCCACTCTGCGGCCGAGGCGCCGGGTGAGAACCAGGGAGCGAGTGCGTAGAGCAGGGCCGTTCCAAGGGGCGGCCCCCAGCGCTCGATCCCATCGAGGATGCTGCCGCCGACGTTTGCCACGGTGTGGAGCACGTTCGTCAAGACCACCGTCTGGAGCATCAGCACGACGACGGCGAGTGCCACGACGCGCGGCAGGAACAGCGCGAGGGTCATCGCCAGAGCGGCAACGACCCAGGCGTCGATGGCGAAGACCGCGACTCCCACGAGGGCCGGCCTCGGATCGAGGCCGAGGCGCAAGTGCAGCAGCAGCGTCACCACCAGCAGCACCGCGGCTCCGGCCGCGAGGCTGAGGCCGAGGGCGCCGGCCAGGCGCGAGAGCGCGTAGCTGGCGCGGCCCACGGGCCGCGCCAGCCAGAGCGGCGCCGTGCCCTCCGAGAGTGGGCGCGCCAGGGCATCGGAGGCGACGAAGCCGGCGATGAGCGTGAGTAGCAAGGCGCAGGTCGCGAACACGAAGGGGCCGACGAAGCGTGCGCCGTCGCCGACGTCGAACTCCCGGCCGTTGAGTACGATGGAGCCGGCATCGAAGCTGGTGCAACGGTCTGCGAAGAGCCCGACGCAGAGCGCGACGAGGATGGCGAAGATGCCGACCCGGTTGCGCAGCCCGTCGCGTACGGCGTCAACCGCCAGCAGCCCGAGCGTTCGTGCCGGGGTCATTCCGTCGTTCCCGCGACGGGGGCCGGGTCGCCCTGATTTCCGCGTACGATCCGCACGAAGGCATCCTCCAGGCTCTCACCCGCCAGCAGCAATGCGTCCAGCGCCCCACTGACCACCACCCGGCCTTCGTGCAGGATGACGATATGATCGCAGACCTTCTCCACCTCGGTGAGGACGTGGGAGCTGATGAGCAGCGTACGCCCTTCTCCGCGCGCCGCCTGGATCCAGTCGCGTGCATCGCGTACGCCCAGCGGGTCGAGCCCCGAGCCCGGCTCGTCGAGGAAAAGAATCTCGGGTTCGCCCAGCAGCGCCTGCGCGAAGCCTGCCCGTTGGGCGAGACCCTTGGACAGCGAGCCGAGCAGCTCGTGCGTCCGCTCGCGCAGCCCGGTTCGCTCGATCACCGCTTCCACGGCCCGCTCGAGCGCCCGGCCCTCGAGGCCGGCGAGAGCTCCATGCAGGTGCAGGAAGGCATTGAGGGACATGCGCGCCGGCAGCCGCAGCCGCTCGGGAAGGTAGCCGAGGCCCTCCCGCGAGCGGGGATCGTAGGGGTCACGCCCGCGCAGTCGGACGCTTCCCAGTGTCGGGCGGGTGAAGCCCAGGAGCAGCCGCAGTGCCGTGGTCTTGCCGGCGCCGTTCGGTCCGAGCAGGCCCACGGCGGTGCCGGCGGGGAGGGCGAGGTTCACGCGTTCGAGAGCGCGCCGCAGGCCATAGCGCTTCGAGACGCCGGCGAGCTCGAGGGCGATCATGCTCAGCGGAGCGTATCATCTCCGGCCATGAGCCGCGCCGTCTACGAGGCCTGGAAATGAGCCTTCGCCTTGGTGAGCTGCAGACGCCCGCGCTGCTGGTGGATGCGGAGGCCCTCGAGCACAACCTTCGGAGCATGGCGCGCGCGCTACCCGGCGAGCGACTGCGCCCCCATGTGAAGGCCCACAAGTGCACAGTGCTGGCCAGGCGCCAGGCCGCTCTCGGCCAACACCACTTCACCTGCGCCACGATCCGCGAGA
>CAYGXT010000669.1:0-1932 GCA_964353695.1 uncultured Myxococcaceae bacterium | reverse complement strand
TCCATGCCGAGCCCGTCACGTGCCCGAGAAGGCAGCTCCGCTCGAAGCAGTCGGCATGCTCGCGAACGAAGCGGGCGACAGTGAGAGCCCGCTCCCCGTCCTCGGGGAAGCGTGCGCGGTAGGCCTCGAGCAGCGTCAGCAGCGGCCGCCGGTGCATGGCTCCGAGCGTTCCACAGCCCTGCCCCGGCGTCAGCGGCCCTGGGTGCGAAGCCCGACCCAGCCAGAACGTCGTGGCACATGGCCCGGGCCGCCGACCGCGAGTAGACTGCGCAACCGCATGGAATTCTCGCTGACAGAAGAGCAGGAGCTACTGCAGGAGACGGTTCGCGGCTTCGTCGCGAAGGAATGTCCGCCGCCGCGACTGCGCGAGCTCTTCGATTTGGGAGAGGGCCACGACGTCACCCTCTGGAGGGGCCTGGCCGAGATGGGCCTTGCCGGGCTCGCGGTGCCGGAGGCATTCGGCGGCGCGGGCCTCGAGGTACTCGAGCTCGCGCTCGTCGCCGAGGTGCTTGGCGCGGGAGCTCTGCCGGCCCCCTTCTTGGGGCATTCGCTCGCGACACTCGCACTGGCTTTCGGCGGGAGCGATGCGCAGCGCGCGTGCTGGCTGCCGCGTCTCGCGGCCGGAGACTTGATCGGCAGCGTGGCCTTCGCCGAGCCCGGCGAGGCCTGGGACCCCAGCGCGTGGCGCCTCTGCCTCGACGGCGATCGGCTCACGGGAGCAAAGCGCTTCGCCCCCCACGCGCACCTGGCAGATCTCCTGGTCGTCGGCATCGCCGGGGGCGGGCTTGCGCTGGTGGAGCCCAAAGCCGGCGGCGTTCAGATCGAGCGCGTGGACGGGCTCGACCGCACGCGCCCCCTCGCCCATCTTCGCTTCGAGAGCGCAGTCGCCGAGGCTCTGCCACAGGGGGGCGCAGCCGCGCCGCGCGTGCGCGACGCGGGCCTCGTGCTGCTCGCCGCCGACGCCTTTGGCGGCGCGTGCACGCTTCTCGAAATGACGCGCGCCTACACTCTCGTGCGTGAGCAGTTCGGCTTTCCGCTGGCGCAGTTCCAGGCCGTGAAGCATCAGCTCGCGAATCTCGCCACTGACCTCGAGCCGACGCGCGCCCTCTGGTGGTTCTCGGCTCACGCCCAGGATCACGTACGCGATCAGGCCGAGCGCTCGGCCGCGATCGCCAAGGCCCACGTCACGGAGCGGGCGGTGCAGGTGGCGCGCGGCGCCCTGGAGCTGCATGGCGGCATCGGCTTCACCTGGGAGTGCGACGTGCAGTTCTGGTTCAAGCGCGCCCTCTTCGACCGCGCCCTGCTCGGCTCGCCGGCGCAGCACCGCGAGCGCAGCGCGCGCCTCGCGGGCTGGTGACGCCATGGACCTGCGTTTCGGCGAGGAGTACGAGCGTTTCCGTGACGAGGTCCGCAGCTTTCTTCGCGCGAGCTGGCCGCTGCGTGGCGCCGAGGCTGCCCTCTCGCGCGAGGAGCAGGAAGGCATCTTCCGCCAGCGCGCGCTCGAGCAGGGCTACCTCTACCGCGACATCCCGCGCGCCTACGGCGGCTCCGAGCAGCCCACCGACGTGCTGAAGGACACCATCCTGCAAGAGGAGCTTGCCGCCTCGGGTGCGCCCGGAAATATTCGGAACATCGGCCCGGCGATGCTCGCACCGACGCTGATCGAGTTCGGCACGGAAGCGCAGAAACGGCGTTTCGTGCCGCCGACGCTGCGTGGCGAGATGCTCTGGTGCCAGGGCTACAGCGAGCCCGGCGCGGGCAGCGATCTCGCATCGCTCCAAAGTCGGGCCGTGCTCGACGGGGACTCTTGGTTGATCAACGGCCACAAGGTCTGGACCTCGAGCGCTCACGAGGCCCACTACATGTTCGGCCTGTTCCGAACCGAGCCCGAGGCGCCGAAGCATGCGGGCATCTCCTACCTGTTGATCGACA
>CAYGXT010000668.1:0-1939 GCA_964353695.1 uncultured Myxococcaceae bacterium | reverse complement strand
CCTGCGGGGACCGGACAGGCGAAGTACGAGCAGGCGCTGACTGCGGCGCGTACGAGCCCCGATCAGGGCATCGCAAAGCTCGAGGCCCTGCGGCAGCAAGGTCCCGAGAGCGCCTTTGCCGACGAGATTGCGCTCTCGCTGGCGCAGCTCTACGCCGGCAAGCACGACGAGGCGCGCGCGGCCGGGGCGCTCGAGCTCGGTCTCAAGGGCCAGCCGAGCGGCAACCGCAGCGACGAGATCCGGCTCCAGCTCGCGCAGCTCGAGGCGAAGCGCGGCCGGCGCGAGACGGCCTACCAGGTCTTGGCTCCGGCGCGCCTGCAGAATCTCAATGCGACGCAGCGGCGCGACGCGCTGAAGCTGCTGGCCGAGCTCGCGGGCGCCCGACACGACCATGTGGCGCAGATTCTATGGCTGGCGAAGGCGCGCGCCGAGGCGTCGGACGAGCACGCCGTGGCGCTGCTGGACGCGGAGATCGACGAGCATCTCCCCGATCTCGGGCGGCCGGAGCTCGACCAGATTGCCGAAAAGTTGCGCGGCGCGATGCCCACGGGCCGCTTGCGGATCCGCCAGGCCGAGCTCGCGCTACAGATGGGGCAGATCGATGCCGCGGGGAAGGCGCTGGCACAGGCCGCCGCGCTGCCGCTGACGAAGGCCGACGCGGCGCGTCTTACGAAGGTCGAGACACAGCTCGTTCGCAAGGGCGGCAAGCTCCCGTCCGAGGCGAGCGCCTCGAGCGCGCCGAAGTCACCGCCCTCCGCGACACCGGCGCCGCCTGCGGGAGAGACTCAGGAAAGTGTCATTACCGTTGGCGTCGTGCTGCCGCTCACGGGCCGTTTCGCGAAGTTCGGCGAAGAGAGCCTGAATGGCGTGCTGCTGGCCGCCGGTGTCTTCGAGGCGAGCCCGCCGCCGGGGACCTCGAGCATCCGGCTCCTGGTGCGCGACACGGGCTCGGGCCCGGAGGCCGCCGGAGCGGCCGTGGCCGAGCTCGCGGCCGATGCGTCCGTCATCGCGGTCATCGGCCCGCTGCTTGCCGAGGAGTCCGAGAGCGCGTCGAGCGTGGCCGAGAGCACGAGCTTGCCGCTGCTCACGCTCAGCGCGAAGGCGGGCCCGGCGGCGCCGGGCACGCACGTCTTCCGCTTCGGGGCAACGGCGCACGCCGAGGCCGAGGCGCTGGCGGAGTACACGATCAAGGTCCAGGGGTTGAACCGTTTCGGTGTCCTCTACCCCGAAGATGCCTACGGTCGCGGCCTGCGCGATCTCTTCGAGCAGGCCGTGCAGGCCCGGGGCGCCACGGTGAAATACGCGATCGGCTACGAGCCGCATACGCGCGATCTCAGCGGATCGGTACGCGAGGTGCTGGGCCCTCCCGGCAAACCTGGAGCGGCGCCCTCCATCGACGCTCTCTTCGTCCCCGACACGCGCGAGAAGGGCGCCCTCGCGGCGCAGGCGCTCGCGGCGGCGGGCGCGGGCCGCGTGCGGCTGCTCGGCACCCGTGGCTGGCAGAGCCCGGATCTGCTTCGCCTCGGCGGTACGGCGATCGAGGGCGCGATCTTCACCGAGCCTTTCGATCCTGGCAGCTCGTCGCCCACCGTCACCGACTTCTCACGTCGCTATCACATGAGTCATGGCCGTACGCCGGATGTCATGGCCGCGCAGGCCTACGACGCCACACGCGTGCTTCTGGCCGCGCTGCCGCCAGGCAGCACGTCGCGCCAGGAGCTGGAGGAGCGCATCCGCCACGTACACGGCTACCCGGGCGCATCGGGCAGCATCACGCTGCAGGAAGACGGAAGCGTGACGAAGACCCCGGCGCTCCGCGGCGTGCGCGGCGGGCGGATCATCGAGCTGCAATAAGGCCGCAACTCCGCGAGTTGCCGCGGGGTTTCTCCCCAGTCACCTCAAGCTCCCGGCGCCCATGGACGAAACGATTCGCGATGGG
>CAYGXT010000667.1:0-1942 GCA_964353695.1 uncultured Myxococcaceae bacterium | reverse complement strand
AGACCTTCTCCGCGGCGCATGGACACCGTGGTCGCGCGCGGCCTTCGACGGGCCGGCGCTGCGGCACATCATCGGCCTCGGCCTGCCCATTGCGCTGCAGATGGGCCTCGAGGTCTGGGCGTTCTCCGCAGCGACGCTGCTCGCGGGCCGCCTCGGCGCGAGCGCGGTGGCCGCCCACACGATCGTGCTCAACCTCGCGTCCTTCTCGTTCATGATGCCTCTCGGTGTGGCTCAGGCAGCGTGTACGCGTGTCGGCAACCTCGTGGGTGCGAAGCGCTTCGCCGAGGCCGATCGCGCTGCGTGGGTTGCGATCGGCCTCGGGGCGGCCGTGATGGCGTGCTGGGCGCTGCTCTTCGTAACGCTTCGCGGTCTGCTGCCACGGCTCTACACGCCCGATGCAGCGGTCATCTCCCTTGCCGCCGGCATCCTCCCGATCGCGGGCGCGTTCCAGATCTTCGACGGCGTGCAGGTGGTAGCGTCGGGCGTGCTGCGCGGCATGAGCAACACGCGCCCGGCGGCATTGCTCAACTTCACGGGCTATTGGCTCGTGGCGCTGCCCCTCGCGGCCTTCTTGACGGTGCGAACCAGCACGGGCCTCGAGGGCATCTGGTGGAGCCTCTGCCTCGGCCTGTTCCTGGTGGCGGCAGGGCTCGTCCTCTTCGTTCGCGCGCGCGGGCCGCACCATCTCGGCAGCGCTGCACCAGCGCGGTAGCATGGCCGGGTGTCGGATCCGAGCGAACCCGAAGACGCCATCCCGACCGAGATCAGCGCCTGGTCCACCCCTGAGCCCGGGCGCCTCATCGGCCGCGGACATCCGGTCGGTGACTTTCTCGAAGCGTACGAGTGGCAGGTGCTCGAAGAACGGCCCGGCTTCCTCGTCCTCGACGTGCATTTGCCGTCGCAGGTGAAGAATCTCCACGGCCAGCTCTTCGGCGGCTTTACGCCCACGTACGTCGATCTGGTCGCGCTCCGAACGATACGGGCGGGCAGCGCTCGCCAGGGCCCTCGGAGCTGGCTCGCCACCGTCAACATGCGGATCGACTACTTCGAGCCCGTCGTCGAGGAGTTCCGGATCGAGAGCTCGATCCTGCATCGCCGGGGCCGCACCGTCATGGTCCAGACGCGGTTTCTCGACCGCAGCGGAACGCTGCTGGTCTTTGCCCTGACGACGCTCCGGGAGCGTTAGCCCGAAACGGGCAGGAAGAGCCAGAGACGTCGCCGCCGGCCACGGCGCGCCAGACCTTCTCGAGGACCGTGGGTCTGCCTTCTGGGCGTTGCGGCGGTTCACCCAGGCCCGGCGAGCAGGCCCTTGCCCGGCACGTGGTTCAGCTCGAGCCGGATTCCGTCCGGGTCCTCGAACAGCACCGAATAATAACCTGGAGCCCAGGCGCCCTCCTGCGGGGGCTGGACGATCGTTGCTCCAATCTCACGCAGGAGGTCATAGGCGCGGTCCACGTCGATCCGATCGCGCACGCGGAAGCAGAGATGATGGAGGCCGACGCGCGACTGCACGAAGCGCTCGCCGGCATGCTCGGGGGCGCAGGAACGGATGCCGAAGGCAGTGCGTCCGCCGACGCAATAGAAGAAGCCGTCGCCATCGAGGACGGGCTTCATGCCGAGCTCGGGCAGCAGCCGCCGGTAGAACTCGCGCGAGCGTGCGAAGTCGCTCACGGTCACGAAGGTGTGAGCGATCCCGTTGATCTCGATCATGGCGTCTTCTTTGCCTCCCCTGTCTCAGTGCAGGGATTGCGAGGGCGGATCGGCCGGTGCTGCCTCTCCCCGCTGCGCGAGAACATGCCTGCTGTGCAGCACGCCCAGGAAACGCTCGACGCCCTGATTGACGCGGAGCGTTCGAACCGATCGGAACAGCTCGAAGGCATGCTGCGCGCCGGGCAGCTCGAGGTAGGCCACGGGCTCACGCGACTTCTCTCGCAGCGCCTTC
>CAYGXT010000666.1:0-1943 GCA_964353695.1 uncultured Myxococcaceae bacterium | reverse complement strand
GAGATACAGGTGCGCGTAGAGCGGGCCCATCAGCGAGCAGTCGCCCAGGGACGGCCGCCCGCCCAACAGATACGGTTGCGCTTCGAAGTGCGCCTCGAGCCGCGCCAGCAGCTCTCGTGCATGCGCCTCGATCGCGGCTACTGACTCCGGCACGACTCCGAGAGCGCGGATGCCGCCCGACATGCGGTCGGCGAAGCGGCTGGCAGTCTTCGGATCGCCCGACGACGCCGCGAAGTCGGAGCGGGCCTTGGCCACGCTCTCGGGGAAGCTCCAGCGGTAGTGCATGGCGGGCAACACGAGCATCTCGTCCGCGTAGAGCTCGAGCAGGGCGCTGGCGATGCGCTGCACGGGGCCCTTCGGATAGAGCGGAGGGTCGGGCAGCCGCGTTTCCAGCGCATCGAGAATTTCGCTCGTGTCCTGCCATGTCTCATCCTCGGGCGTGACGATCACGGGGATGAAGCCGAGGCCTGTGCGCGGGAGGATCACCTCGCGGAAGGCCGCCGGCGTGGGCAGGATCTCGACGAACGGCACGCCCTTGTAGCGCAGGGCCGGACGCACCTTGGCCGAGAAATAGGAGATCTCGGTGGCGTAGAAGCGCCACCAGATGTTGGATGCAGTCATTTCTCTTGCTCCCCGTTCGTGTCCAGCAGCTCCGGCAGGCCCCCGATGATTCGATCGGGGCGGACGCCGGCCTCCGCGGGTAGCCCCTGGCCACGAATGTCGTGCCAGATGGCGTGGATGTCGACCTGCTGCGCGCCCGCCACGTCGAAGGCCAGGTTGTCGCCAACCATCCACACTTGTTGTGGCGTTGCGCCGAGCGCTGCGAGGGCGTGACGGAAGACGCGCGGGTTCGGCTTGCCGGCGCCGAACTCCTCCTCCACCACGATGCAGTCGAAGTAGGGCCCGAGCGAGAAGTGTTCGATCTTCTGGCGCTGGATTCTCGAGAGGCCGTTGGTCACGAGGGCCAGACGCCGTCCCAGCGCTCGAAGGCGCGCCAGCGTCTCGATCGCTCCCGGGAAGGGCACGATCGTCGAGATCCGCTCCCGCGAGAAGGTGTCGGCCATCTCATGGGCGAGATCGCGGGCCGAGGCGTGCGCCGTCGCCGCGTCGTCTACGCCGGCGATGCGGAACGCTTCGGCGACGATGCTGCGCCGTGCGCGTTCCACGTCGCCACCGCCCCAGCGCTGCCGCTCTGCGTCCTTCCAGAAGCGGTCGTTCGCCTGCCGGATCGCGTCAAAGAGAGAGTCGGGGTCCAAGGGGCCGAGCCTCCCGGCGAAGCGCCGGCACAGCGCCTCCCACGCCGGCATGGCGGTCCCCGACAAGGAGAGGATGGTGTCGTCCAGATCGAAGAGAAGAGCGGGCGGGAGGGTTCGCATCAGGCCGGGACGAGGAGCGAGCGGCCCGTCATCTCCGTCGGGACCGGAAGGCCCAGGAGCTCTAGAATTGTTGGAGCGAGGTCCGCGAGCGTGCCGTCGCGTAGGCGGCGACCCTGCGGGTCGCGCGTCACCCACCAGATCGGCACCGGATTCGTGGTATGGGCCGTGTGCGGCTCTCCCGTTGCCGGGTCGATCATCTGCTCGCAGTTGCCGTGATCGGCCGTGACGAGTACGCAGCCGCCCTTCGCCAGCACGGCAGCGGTCACGCGCGCGAGGCAGCCATCGATGCTCTCCACCGCTTTCACGGCGGCCGCCAGCACCCCCGTATGGCCCACCATGTCGGGGTTGGCGTAGTTCACCAGCACGAAGTCGTAGGGTTGCTCGCCCAGCTTCGCGAGCAGCTTTTCGGTGACCTCGATCGCGCTCATCTCGGGCTTGAAGTCGTAGGTGGGCACGTCGCGGGGCGAAGGCGCGAGGATGCGATCCTCCCCCGGGAACGGCTGCTCGAGGCCGCCATTGAAGAAGAACGTCACGTGCGCGTACTTCTCGGTCTCGGCCGCGCGAAGC
>CAYGXT010000665.1:0-1944 GCA_964353695.1 uncultured Myxococcaceae bacterium | reverse complement strand
CGGTCCATCCCGGCGCGACACTCGACGAGATCATCGCAAGCACTGGCTTCGAGCGCGCGATCCCGGAACGCCTTCCCGAGACGCGTCTGCCCACGGCGGAGGAGCTTCGCCTCCTGCGCGAACGCATCGACCCGCTCGCTCTTGGCGCCAAAGAGCTCCGGGCCTAGGTCGCCAGCATGCACCCGGCCCTCCATACGCGCCTTTGCGATCTGCTCGGCATCCGCGTGCCCGTGCTCCAGACGGCCATGGGATGGATCGCCACTCCCGAGCTGGTTGCGGCCTCGTGCAACGCGGGCGCGATGGGATTCCTCGCCACCGCGACGATCCCACCCGACGATGTCGACGCCGCGATCGCGCGCGTGAAGCAGCTCACGAACCGCCCCTTCGGCGTAAACTTTCTGATGGAGGCGCCGGGAGCCGAGAAGATCGTCGAGGCGACACTCCGGCATCGGGTGAAGGCGGCGAGCTACGGGCGCGGACCCCGCAAGGATTTCATCCAGCGCTTCAAGGAAGCGGGCGTCCTCTGCATCCCCACGGTCGGCGCACCGCGCCACGCCGAGAAGGCGGTCGGGCTCGGAGCCGACATCATCGTGATCCAGGGCGCCGAGGGCGGTGGACACACGGGCTCGGTGCCGACGACCCTGTTGCTCCCGCAGGTTCTCGATCGCGTGAGCGTTCCGGTCGTCGCGGCCGGCGGCTTCTACGACGGCCGCGGGCTGGCTGCCGCGCTCGCCTGGGGAGCGTGCGGCATCGCGATGGGGACGCGGTTTCTGCTCACCGCGGAGAGCCCCGTCCCTGCCGAGACACTCGCGCACTACTTCGCCGCAAACGTCGACGACATCCGCGTGACGACGGAGGTGGACGGCCTGCCGCAGCGCGTGATCGTGAACGAGCTCGTGCACAGGCTCGAGTCAGGGAGCGCGCCGCTGCGCCTGCTGCGCGCGCTTCGGAGCGCGCTCGCATACCGAGCCCTCACGGGCGCTCCGCTGGCGGAGCTGCTGCGAAGCGCGCTCGCGATCCGAAAGGCCGAGAAGCTGACGCGGACGCAGATGCTCATGGCCGCGAACGCTCCAATCCTGATTCGGCGCGCGATGGTCGAGGGGCATCCCGACGAGGGGGTGCTGCCGAGCGGTCAGGTGGCGGGGTTGCTCCGCGACCGCCCGACCGTGAAGGAGCTCATCGAGAGAATTGTCGTCGAGGCGAGCGAGCGGCTCGCCGCGCTCGAAAAGCCGGGGGGGATGCCGTGTACGTGAAGAGCAGGGTCGAGAACGGGGTGGCCGAGGTCTTGCTCGCCCATCCGCCGGTCAACGCACTCCCCAGCGCGGGCTGGTTCCATCTGGCACAAACCCTCGAATCCCTCGGGCGCGACGACGGCGTGCGGGTCGTGCTGCTCGCCGCCGAGGGACGCGGCTTCTGCGCGGGCGTCGACATCAAGGAGCTGGCCGCGGACGCAAGCCGGATCGCCCAGGTCAGCCGCGGCTGCTACGCCGCATTCGCGGCCGTCTACGACTGCCCGGTGCCGGTGATCTCGGCCGCGCACGGTTTCGTGCTTGGCGGCGGAATCGGGCTACTGGGAGCGAGCGACCTGGTTCTAGCCTCGGAGGACGCCAGCTTCGGCCTTCCCGAGATCGATCGCGGTGCGCTCGGCGCCGCGACGCATCTGCTGCGCATGTTCGGGATGCAGAAGGCCCGCCGCATGCTCTACACGGGCGAGCCGATCTCGGCCGCCGAGGCGTACCGCATGGGTGCGCTCGAGCAGGTTGTGCCACGCGACGAGCTGCTCGGGGCCGCCCATGCGCTGGCCGCGAAGATCGCCAGCAAGAGCCCGCGGGCGATGCGCCTGGCCAAGGAGTCGCTCAACGGCATCGAGCTGCTGGACGTGAAGCGCAGCTACCGCTTCGAGCAGGGCTTCACGCTCGAGCTCTACACCTCGCCCGACTCGCA
>CAYGXT010000664.1:0-1957 GCA_964353695.1 uncultured Myxococcaceae bacterium | reverse complement strand
GGCGTAAGCCTGCCCCCGCCATGGAGGCAGAGATTTCAAGGGGGCGGGCGCCGCAAGCGATCCGGGGCGCCGGCGGTGGGCGGAGCCAGCTTCCGGCGCGCGCACTCGAGTCCGGCGATCGACGCCGGATGCGGCCTGGCGGCCGACCACGGGACAACCGGATTGGCAGCAGCCGGGAGCGAGGGCGACGACGGGATCGTCGAGGCGCGAGTCCACTACGACGCGGAAGCCCAGGCAATTTGAGGTGCTGGCGAATCTTGGGGACGTGGTCGCTCCGGTCATTTTCCCGGAACGCTGCGGGCCGCGCGTGACCGCGTCCCACGGTTTCCTCTCCACTCTTGCCGGTCGTCAGGTCCGGGCTCATAGCCGGATCGGATACCGCCCCCACTGCTGCGCCGCTTCGACCATCCAGCGCAGTCGTGTGGCGTCGATGTGGGGGTGTGAGTGGGCAGCGGAGAGCACGTAGCCGCCGCCCTGCGCGGCGCCGCGGATGGCGTTCTTCACCGCCTCCTCGATCTCCTCCCGTGTGCCGTGCACGAGCAGGCGCGAGACGTCGAGGTTGCCGACCAGTGCCAGCTTGTGCCCGACGTGTTCGCGCACCTTGGCCAGGTCCATGCCGGCGGTCGGCTCGAGCGTGACCAGGCCATCGATGCCCCAGTCCACGAATCGGTCGAGAAAGGGGTAAATGTTCCCGCAGGAGTGCCAGAGCAGCTTCTTCCCGTGCCGGTGAACGAGGTCGGTGACGCGGCGGTAGGCGTCGCCGTAAAACTTCTCGATCAACTCGGGACGCATCAGTGGCCCCGTCTTCTGCCCGAGGTCGTCGCCCCCGAGGACGACGTCGACGCCGGAGCCGAGAATCGCTTCGAGGTAGCGCAGGTAGAAGTCCGTGTGGAAGGCGACCACGCGCTTCACGAAATCGGGCTTCTGGTAGACGAGCTTGGTGAACTCGACGAAGCCCATCGGCTGCCAGCTGTTCTCGAAGATACCCGGCGCGGCATAGCCGATGGAGAGGATGCGGTCGCCGTAGTCCGTTACCAGACGGCGGTGGAATACGGCGGCGTCCGCGATGATGCGATCGAAGAGCGGCTGCCGGCTCGCCACCCAGGCTTCCCACTGCTCCTCCGTCGCGCAGAGGCCGCGGCTGTAGTTGGTGGTCATGCCACCCTTGCCGTCTGGCGCGAGTTCCCAGACACGGCCCCAAACGTCGTGGAACACGAGCCCGAGCTCGTTGTTCGGGTCGGCCTCGAGCCGCATGCGGAAGTAGATGGTCCAGTTGGCGTCGAAGCCGAGCCGCGCCGCGCTCTCGAGGATGTCGGAAGCGTTGCCGTAATACATGCGGTTCCAGAACCAGCGATTGTTCATGAGGCTCCTGAGCATCGGGCGCAGGAGGGGCTTGCGCAGCAAGGCGATGAGATCTTTCGGGGGTTTCTCGAGCACCTGGTTCGTGGTCGCCGTGTCGAGGATCATGCCCATCAGCGGCACTCGGTCGGGCTCTTCGTGGGCCAGCGCGGTGAGGAATCTCTGGCGGAAATCCATCACGCGGCGCTCCAGCGCTTCACGATGTCGGTGCCGGTGACCGCGTCGGGCGCGAAGGCGTCAGCCACGACCTCGCGGGCGAACTGCTCCGTCAGGGCGGCGCCGCCGATGATGACCTTCACGCGATCGCGCACGCCGGCGGCGCGCAGCGCGTCGACCACTGTCCTGACTGAGCCCGCCGTGATCGTCAGGAGACAGGACATGCCGACGGCGAGCGGCTGATGCGCCTTCACCGCGTCGACGAACTGTGCAGCGGCCACGTTGACGCCGAGGTCGATGATCTCAAAGCCGCTGCTGCGCGCGAAGTTGACGAAGATGTTCTTGCCGAGATCATGCAGGTCGCCGGCCACGGTCCCCACCACGATCGTGCCCAGCCGCCGCGTGGTGCCGGCGGCGAGGGCAGGGGAGAGCACCTGCATGG
>CAYGXT010000663.1:0-1959 GCA_964353695.1 uncultured Myxococcaceae bacterium | reverse complement strand
CCGCCTTGGCCTGCCAGGATCTGGGAGATCACCTCGAGGGCGAAGCGGTCCTCGTCGCGAACGGTGAGGCCCCGAAACCCGATCACCAGGTGCGCCTGCTCGCGCGCCTTGCGCAGCTCGACGCGGACGGGCTCGCGACGTGGAGGGTCGAGCGGCGGTGCCGGCGCCACGAAGGAGCCGCCCGGCATCTCGGCCAGGAGCCCCGAGAGCCGTGCGGCCAGCTCGTCGGCATCGACATCGCCGGCCACGCCGATCACGAGATTCTCGGCTTGCAGCAGCCGCCCGTGATGTGCCGCGAGCTTCTCGGTGTCGAAGCCCTGCACGGATTCGAGCAGACCCCGTAGCGGATGGCGGTAGGGATGCGACGGGTAGAGCGCGCCGAGGAAGAGGTCGAAGACCTTCTCGCTGAGGCGGTCCTCGCGTCGGGCGAGGGAGGCGAGGGTCTCGCGCCGCTCGCGTTCGAGCTCCTCTTCGTCGAAGCCGGGCCGCAGCAGCACCTCGGCGAAGAGATCGAGAGTCGGCGCGAGCTGCTCGCTCGTGCAGTCCAGGGTAAGACCGAGGCTGCTCCGCCCCGAGAAGCCGTCGATGTCCGCAGCGAGCCCCTCGATGCTGCGCGCGAGATCGAGGGCCGAGCGCAGCTCGGTGCCCCGGAGCCACATCGAGGCCAGGAAGCTCGAGATGCCCGCCGTCCCCTCGTTCTCTGCGAGCAGGCCTCCAAGGCCCGCAGCGCGCAGCGACACCACGGGTACATCGCGCCGCGGCGCCACATGCAGCCGAATGCCGCAGGCGAGGTGATGGCTCACCAGGTCGGGCGCGAGCGAAGGCAACCGCGCGGGCTGGGCGAAGCTGCGCGCGACCGCCTCGAAGCCCCGTGAGACGGCCTCCTCGACGCTGCCGCGGTCGAAGCCCCCAGGCATCGCTTCCGGGAGCACGGCGCCCACGGTGAGCGCTTCCGGCGCGAGATAGGACTGCGCCACCCGGAGCAGGTCCGCAGGCGTGGCCCTGCGAACGGCCTCGAGGTAGCGCGTCTCGCCGAGCGGGTCTCCGGCCAGCAGCGCAAAGCTCCCGGTCTTGCGCGCGATGCCCGAGACGCTCTCGCGCTCGAAGTGCTCGCTCGCCAGGAAGTTCACGCGGGCGCGCTCGAGCTCGTCGCCGGCCACGGCTCGCCGCCGCACGCGCTCCACCTCGCGCACCACCGCCTCGAGCGCGGCCTCAGCCTGGCTCGCCCCTGTCTCGAGGCTCACGGCGAAAAGGCCGGCGTCGAGGGGCGTGTAGGCCGACGCGTCAATATGGTCGGCAAGGCCGGCGTGCTCTTTCACGTGCTGCACCAGGCGGCTGCTCTCGCCACCTCCCAGCACGTAGCCGAGCAGGTCGAGCAGCGGCGCATCGTCGTGGGCGAAGCCCGGCACGGGCCAGACGAGCTCGAGGCTCGCTCTCTCGAAGGGGCGACGCACGATGGTGTCACGAAGGCCGGCCTGGGGCGGCTCGATGGGCCGGGCGCGCCGCGCGCCCGTGGGCTTGGCGTCGGCGAAGGCCGCACTCACCAGCGCGAGGGCGTCCGCCGCCCGGAAGTCGCCCGCCAGCACCACGGTCAGGTTGTCGGGCCCGTACCAGCGGCGGAAGAAGTCGAGGACGCGGCCACGCTCGAAGGCCGAGACGCTCTCGGGCGGGCCCAGGATGGGCGAGCGGTAGGGGTGCAGGCGATAGGCCGCGGCAAAGACGGCATCGGCCAGCACGGAAGAGGGAGAGTCGTTGCCGCGCCGGATCTCCTCGAGCACGACCTCGATCTCTCGCGCGATCTCGTCGGGCTCGAAGCCCGGAAAGCGCACCATGTCCGAGAGCACATCGACGCCCGTAGCGAGCTCGCTCGAGGGCAGGGTGGCGGGGTAGACGGTGACGTCGTGAGAGGTGTAGGCGTTGATGCGGCCGCCGACGCCTTCGATCTCGCCCGCCACCTCT
>CAYGXT010000662.1:0-1968 GCA_964353695.1 uncultured Myxococcaceae bacterium | reverse complement strand
ACTCGGCCTCGTCATGGATCGGCACCACCACCGAGAGCTTGGGAACGACGGGCAAGTCTTCACCTCCGGGGGGGAGCGTATACGGGATCCAAACGGCCGGCCGCCGCCAGCGCCTCCTCGCGCGCCGCCGCAGTCCGGTCGCCGCGCTGGCGATACACGATCGCGAGGTTCCGGTGGGGATCCGGCGATAGAGGATCGAGCTCCACGGCTCGCTCGAGCCGATGCTCTGCCCCTTCGCGGTCACCGGCCGCGTAGAGGGCCACGGCGAAACGATTCTGGACCGCGGCGTCGGACGGCGACGCCGCTGCGTGGGCGCGAAGCAGCGAGAGCGTGGCCTCCCGCGTCGGAGCTACGAACGCCTCTTCCCAGGCGTCGTAGCGGAGCGCCCCGTAGCGGAAGCGCCCACGGCCCTGTGCGCGAAAGAGCTCCTCGCCCACCACGCGCATGGCTGCGTGATCCGAGGCCTCGAAGCGCTCCTGCTGCGGCCGGCAGTCCGAGCCGTAGATCACGACATCCCAGGCGGCAAGCCGATTGGCACGTAGTAGGAGCCAGCTCCCGGGCCGCATGCGCGGCGGCGGCTGGCGCTCATCGCAGCCCTGCGTCACCAGCACGAGATAAGTGCCGCGGGCGCCGGCGCCCGCACGCCCCGCGAGCTGCAAGGCCGAGCGCTCCATCGCCACGCCGTCCACGATCTCCGCCACGCGCAGCGCGCTCACCTCGACGCCCGACTCCGGGTTGTGAAGGAAGGCGAGTACGCGATCGACGGAGTCGCCCACGGCAACGTCGATCAGCTCCTCGCCGCGCGTTCCCGGGTTGTCGTCGAGATAGACCTGCAGCGGATCGGGCGCAGGAGCCTCGTCCCCCCGGCTCGGAGAGGCCAGGAGCAGCGCGAGGAGAACCAGTGCGGCGCGCTCAGCTCTCACGGCAGAGGACGAACCAGCTCCCGAGATCCTTGCCCCCACGTGCAGCGGAGCCGATCGTCACGTGATCGGAGACCCGACGCAGGGTATCCACCATGTTGCCATAGACGAGACGCCCGAGACCGCGGTCGTTGCCGCGGATCGCAGGCCAGTCGGCGGGTGCCTGGGTCGGCACCTCGCGGTAATCGATCAGCACCTCTGTATGCGACGCATCCTCGCGAGCCACGAAGTAGCCGGGCCCCGTGACGGGCGTCAGCGCCTGGAAGTTGAAGCCGATCACGCGTCCGGGTGCAGCCGGATCCTCGCCCCGCGGCCGCGCGAAGCGCTTCTCGAAGTGCGTGAAGAGCGGGAGCGTGTTGCGTCCGTAGTGGCGCACGGGCATCAGGTCCGGCGTCGACGGCGGCACGAGATGCATCAGCCTCAGCGAGGAAAAGCCCTTCGCCGCCTCGTAGAGCCGCCGCTGTTCGGACCGGCCGAGGCCGCGAATCGCGCGAATCCTGTCCGCGCTGGCGAGCCCATCGAGGAAGCCTGCGAGATCCATCGGCTTCACCACACCGCTTCGCAGCCGCGCGAGAAGCTCCTCCGCCGGGTCCACCGATCCGCTCGTCGTCATGGGGCGCCTCCTTCGTCCACACGGTACCGTTTCGCGCTCGGTTAGGGGGGATGGTGAACGATCGGTTCTCGGGCCGTGGCTGGCACGCGCTGATGCTGGCCCTCGCGGCCGCGCTGCTCCTCACGCGCCTTGGCGCCCTCGACCTGTGGGCACCGGACGAGCCCCGCTACGCGCAGGTGGCCGAAGAGGTGCGCGCGCTCGAGCGCGGACCCGCGGGGCTCTTCCTGCTCTCCCTCAACGGGCAGCCCTACGATCAGAAACCGCCCCTCTATTACTGGCTCGCCGCGCTGGCGGGCGCCCCCGGCGGTCGGGTCACAGAGGGCGCGGCACGTCTGCCCTCGGCCCTGGCGGGCCTGGCGCTGGTGGCTCTGTTGATGGCCTTTGGGTCCCAGCTGCTGGGGCGCGCACCGGCCTTCTTTGGCGCCGGCATCCTTG
>CAYGXT010000661.1:0-1973 GCA_964353695.1 uncultured Myxococcaceae bacterium | reverse complement strand
CATCGGCATCTTCAACCGTTCCTACTACGAGGAGACGCTCGTCGTCCGCGCGCACCCGGAGCTCCTGGCCCGCCAGCACATGCCGCCGTCGCTGCTCACGAAGAACATATGGAAGGAGCGTTTCGAGGACATCAACGCCTACGAGCGGTATCTCAGCCGAAACGGCGTCGTGATCCGAAAGTTCTTCCTTCACGTCTCGAAGAAGGAGCAGAAGAGGCGCTTCCTCGAGCGCATCGACGATCCCGACAAGAACTGGAAGTTTTCCATGGCCGACGCCCGCGAGCGCGAGCACTGGAACGACTACATGGGCGCCTACGAGGATATGATCCGGCACACCGCCACGCCCCACGCGCCCTGGTTCGTGGTGCCGGCCGACAACAAGTGGTTCACACGTCTCGTCGTGGCGGGTGCCGTCATCGATGCGTTGATGGAGATGGATCTCCGCTTTCCCAAGGTCGACGCCGCCAAGCGACGCGAGCTCCAGCAAGTGAAGAAGGTGCTCGAGGCCGACGGGAAGCGGCCGAAGCGCAAGGCCTGACGCGCGAGCAAATTCAAGGGCTCGCCGGGCGTGCTCGCATAGCGTCGCCACGGAGGCCCCGCTAGCCTGCTCGGATGCCGCGCATCCACTCCGTCGTGGGCCTCCTCGCAAGCGCAGTGCTCCTCGCCTGTGCCGGCGAATCAGGTCCGAAACCCTCTTCCCCGAAGCCCGCAGCGGCTACGTCGCCTCCCGTACCCGCGGCTCCGAAGAAGGGCACACTTCCGCCGTCGCAGACAAAGGCCGAGGTCGATCGCCTCTTCGAGGCAAAGCTCGTGCAGCTCCGCGAGTCGGCACGCGAGCTCGGGGAACCCCTCGCCCTGTATCCCGATGATTTTCGGAAGGCGGTGCTCGAGGTGGCGCGCGACCCCGCGCTGATCCCGCGGCTCGCCGATGTCGCGCAGAAGAAGGGCAAGGGTCTCGACGAGGCCATCGCCGGCGAGCCCGCTCCCGTGGCCGATGCCGCGCGCAAGCTCGTCAGCGAGCCGCGGATCCTCGAGCTCCTCGAACGGCACCTCCTTGTCGTGGGCATCATTGGGGCGCTCTACGAGGACGACCCGTCTGGCGTGAGCAGGCTCCTCGAGCAGCGTGCGCGTGAGCGCGACGCCAACGAGGCCACCGTCGTCGACGATTGGAAGAAGCGTGTCGAAGGCAACCTCGACGCACGCGCCCAGCTGGTCGCGGCTCAGGATGCCTACGAGGAGGCCAGCGGCGAGGACGGCGGCGAAGGCGCCGGTGTGTCTCAGAACGGCACGACCGTCGTCATCTACGCCGAGCCCTCCTACGCCTTTACCTCCTACGCCTACGGCCGCTGCGACATCTACTGGGCGCTCTGCGGCAGCATGTATGCGCACTCGCTCTATTGGAATGACTACTACACGGACTACTGGGACGACTACTGGGACGAGCGCGACGACGCACGCGAAGACTGGCAGAGCTGGATGAACGAGAATCGCGACGAGATCGAGCAGCGCGCGGACCAGCGCCAGGCCGAACGCCAGACACAGCGCGACGAGCACCGCCAGCAGGCCGAGACCAAGCGTACCGAGCTGAAGGAGAAGTACGGCGACCGCGCCGAACGTCTCCAGAAGCCCGGAAACGGCGGCATGGGCCAGGCCATCGCGGACTGGAAGGGCAAGAACGCCGACACCCTACCCGCCGATTTTCTGCGCGACGACGGCAGGCTCGACGAGCGATTCAAGAGCTACGGCGAGGCCGATCGCGACTTCCGCCAGGATGTGCGCAAGGGCGCCGTGCAGCCGTCCGATCGCTCGCAGACCGTGCGCGCGCATACCGAGCAGGCGATTGCGCAGCGGCCAGGGGGGGCGTTGGCGCAGCGGCCGGGAGCGACGCAGCTCCCGGCGACCACCCGCCCTGGCGGAGGTGCTGCTGCTGATGGGCGGTGGCTTCGCGCTGGCCGGAGCGTTCGAGGCGACGG
>CAYGXT010000660.1:0-1975 GCA_964353695.1 uncultured Myxococcaceae bacterium | reverse complement strand
CTCGGCGAGCTGCTTGGTACGCTCCCGGACCATCGTCTCGAGGCTGCGATTCAGATCCTGGAGCTCCTCGTTCTGCTGCCGCGTCAGCCGGTCGAGGCGGCGGATCTCCTGCTTGAGGTCCCAATGGTCGAACGCCTGTCTCAACGTGGCGCGAAGCTCGTCGCCGTTCCACGGCTTCGTGATCAGGCGGTAGATCTCGCCGCGATTGATGGCGTCCACTGCGACATCGATCTCGGTGAGGCCCGATAGCATGAGCCGCACGACGTTGGGGTACTGCTCCCGCACGGCGGCCAGCAGATCGACGCCCGTGCCGCCGGGCATGCGCTGGTCGGAGACGATCACCTGGATGGGGTGCTCGGCCAGGATGGAGAGGGCCTCGGCGGCGCGCGTCGCCGTCCGAACCTCGATGGGCTCGCTGCGCAGCAGGCGCTGGAGCGCCCGGAGGATGTTGACCTCGTCGTCCACGAATAGGACGGCGTGCTCGGGCATGGAAATCCCCCTCGGCAGGCCTTGCGGGCTCGATCCGTTCACCTTCCCTATTCAAGGGTCGTGCCGCCGGCGGAGGGTTGGAAAACCTCGCAATAGCAGCGGGTTGCGTTCTCGTTCCGAGAGGTCGGAGGGGGCTCCCGCGTCTCCGTCCGGGGATGAAAGGCGCAGCTCGAGAGAAGGCCTTGTGCAGGCTGCCGCCCGGCTGCCGGTATGCCGCTGGAGCAGGAGCATGCAGGGGGGGACGCCGCCGGGCGCGGCAGTGGAGCCTTTGGCCTCATGCCAGAATCTCTGTGCAATCCAGCACTTCCGGTGGCTTCGGCCGGTCCCGAATCCGGGACGTCCCGGATTCGGGATTTCTTTGACACCTCTGCCTGCCTGCACACCACTCCCCTTATGAGATGTGCTGCTGTGCCTGGTGCGGAGATCAGATGGTGAAGACGGTCGAGGCCGCTCGGCCCGCCGTGTCCAAGGCCGTCAGCCACGGAATCTGCCGGCCCTGCCTGGATCGCCAGATCGATGCTCTGCGCCGCACGGCCATTCCCCGGGGCGTCTGGGCGACCCGCCCGCCCGCAACGCAGACCTTGGGCGCCTAGCAGGTCTCGTCTTCCTGGATCTGCTTTGGGGCTAGAGGTAGACGCCGCCCGCGGTCGCCGGCAGGCGCTCCCTCGCACGGCGTACGCGATCGACCTCCTCGAGGAAGTCCTGGGTCGTGATCGGCCGGAGGGCCTCGCCGGCCACTTCGGAACCGGCCCTGCGGCGCAGCACCGCATGCAGCAGCCGCACCCAATCGCCGGGAGTCGGCTCGCGGAGCTGCTGCACTACCTGCGTCCATTCGATGCCGTCGAAGAGTGGCCGGCCCGCCCGCTTCTCTGCATCGGCAGCGTGGATCTGCAGCGCGGCCACGACGTCATCCGGGTAGATAGGGCTGACCTCCACCACGCGCTCGAAGCGGCCCGGCATGAGGAAGGCCTGCCGTAGCGTGTCGGGGTAGCTCGTCGAGCCGACCACAAGTGTGGTCTTGACGGCGATGGTCCGGTCCACGAGGTCGAGCAGGAAATCCATCACCGGACCGACGGGGAGGTCGGTTCGCCGCGCGCCGAACTCATGGGCGAGCGAGAACTCGAGCTCGTCGTAAAAGACCGTGAGCGGCGGCATCTCCGAGAGGGCCTGCGACCACTCCAACATCAACGCGCCGGCCTGCCCGGCGCTGTGGAGCAGCTGCAGCACGAGCTGCGGCACGGACACGTGGCTTTCGTCGATGAAGAGCACAAAATCGTCGGGAAAGTAGGAGAGCAGGGGCGCGGGCGGCTCGCCGGCCGCGCGGCCGTCCAGGTGGCGGGAGTAGTTCTCGATCCCGCTGCAATACCCCACCTCCTGCATCATCTCCAGGTCGAACATCGTGCGCTGCCTGAGCCGCTGCTCCTCCACGAGCTTGGGCGCGGCGTGCAGTTGCAGGTGTCCATAGGCGACGCTGGGATCGGGCGCA
>CAYGXT010000659.1:0-1976 GCA_964353695.1 uncultured Myxococcaceae bacterium | reverse complement strand
GCCATCAACCAGCAGGCCGGCGCCCGCACCCAGTGGTCGGGCGTCGTCTCGGCCGCTGCCGTAGCGCTGATCATGGTCTTCTTCGCCTCCTACGCACGCTTCGTTCCGCGCGCGGCGCTGGCCGGCATCCTCGTCGTCTCGGCCTATCGGATGATCGACCCTCACGCCCTCCGCTACCACCTGCGTGCCACCCGCTTCGACCGGGTGATCGTGGCGGTCACGGCCGTGTCCGCGGTCGCCATCTCCATCGAGTTCTGCGTGCTGATCGGCGTCTTCCTCTCCTTCCTGCTGGCCGTGCCGCGCGTCGGCCAGATGCTCCTCACCGAGTTCGTGATCCTGGCTGACGGAATCGTCCACGAGCGACTGCCCGAGGACGTGCCGTGTCCGCGACTACTCGTATTCGGCCTTGAAGGCGAGATGTTCTTCGGCGCCGCAGCGAGCCTCGAGGGACATCTGGCGCAGATCGAGGAGCGGGCGGATTCGGGCGTGCGTGTGATCGTCTTGCGGCTGAAGCGCGCGCGGACTCCGGACGCGGTGGGGCTTTCCCTGCTGGAGGGATTCCTCGAGCGCATGCGGGCGCGAGGCATCCACGTGCTCATGTGCGGAGTCCGGCGCGAGCTGATGGCGCAATTCCAGACTGCGGGGCTCGCCGGACGTCTAGCCCCGGACCAGATCTTCCTGGAGCAGCCCGTGCGACAGACGAGCACTGCACTCGCGATCCGCCACGCGTACGAGCTGATTCCTGATCCCTGCCCGACGTGCCCGCGCCGTTCCGGACTGGGGCGGGAGCAGGAGCAGGAGCTGCACTACGAGATCTAGAAGGCCAGCCCCTCCACTTCCTAAGTCCTTGACTTTGTTGGAGGCGGCGCCCGGATTCGAACCGGGGATCAGGGATTTGCAGTCCCATGCCTTACCACTTGGCTACGCCGCCGCGGGACCAACGCGGAGCAGAGGGAGTACCGCGAGGCTCCGGCGGCGTCAATCGGGCCGCAGGAGCGCGACGCGTGATAGCCTGCGGGCCGTGAAGTGGTGGTGGGTCTTCGCGGGCGGTGGGATCGGAGCCGCGCTTCGCTACGCGCTCGCGGGAGCGGTGCAGGGGCGCGTCGGCGACTCATTTCCGTGGGGAACCCTGGTCGTCAACTGGGTCGGCTGCCTCGTGATCGGAGTGCTCTGGGGACTGGTGGAGGCCCGCGGGCTCCACCCGGGCTCGAATTTGCGCGTCTTCGTCTTCGCGGGCGTCCTCGGCGGCTTCACGACCTTCTCCTCCTTCGGTCTCGAGACGATGACCCTCGTCGGCACCGGCAACGCGAACGCTGCGCTCGCGTACGTGGCCGCGAGCGTCGTGGGGAGCCTCGCGCTGGTGGCGGCGGGCCTGGCGCTGGCGCGCGGCTTCACGGGCTGAGCGAGCGCCCTGCCCTCGTGCAGGGGATGCAGTCACCCCCTCGCGCCCCTCGGGCTCAGCTTCCCGGGAGCGGCTCCGGCTCGGTCGTGCCGTCGGGGCCCACGGCAAAGACACCGAGGAAGTCGTAGCGATGCCAGAGCACGATGCGCAGGATCGCCTCTCCCTCGGGAGCGCGATAGATCCACTTCTCGTTCCAGCGCACGCCGCACTCCTCGTGCGTGCGCGGCTCGTTCGCGCTCCCGACCTGGTCGGTGGGGGCGCCGATCAATTTCCAGACGCTGCCGCGATCGATGCGCTTCTCGGCGGCGCTCATCGGTCGCACTCGCCGCCGATCATGTTGATGAAGTCGAAGGTCGGGATCAGGTCACCCAGCAACGAACCCCGCAGCATCAGCGGCAGCGGCTGCAGATTGATGAAGCTTGGCGGCCGGCAGCGAACCTTCCAGGGAACGGCCGAGCCGTCGGAGACGACGTAGAAGCCGAGCTCACCGTTCGGCGATTCGATGGCCTGGTAGGCTTCGCCGGCCGGCACTCGGGGGCCCTCGGTGACCGACTTGAACTGCTGGATCAGCTCT
>CAYGXT010000658.1:0-1977 GCA_964353695.1 uncultured Myxococcaceae bacterium | reverse complement strand
CGGCGAGCGGCGAGTCGCGCTGGATCACGGGAGCCTCTGCACGCGCGCTCGTGCACCGGCTGCGGGCGCGCGCGGACGCGATCGTGATCGGGTCGGGCACGGCCCTTGCCGATGATCCGGAGCTCACGGCTCGCGCGGGCTCGCGCGTCCTGCACCGACCTCTGCGCGTCGTCATCGACTCGCGACTGCGCCTGCCGGTGGATGCCCGCTGCCTTCGGGCCGGCCCAAAGGGCACCACGCTCGTCGTTGGCGCCCGTGGGGCCTCGGCAGCACGCCGCCGGGCCCTCGAGGCGGCGGGTGCTCGCGTGCTGCTGGCGCCGGCCCGTGGCGACCACGTGGCGCCGCGGGCGGCGGCCAAGCTTCTGGCCGCGGCCGGCCTCACGGACGTGCTGCTGGAGGGAGGGGGGACGTTGTCCGCAGCGTGGCTCCGGGCTGGGCTCGTGGACGAGCTACACTGGTTCGTGTCGGCTAAGCTGCTCGGAGGCGACGCTCGGCCTGCCCTTGGCGCGCTCGCGATCCTGCGGCTCTCGGGTGCTCTGGCGCTGCGGGAGCCTACCATTCGGCGCATCGGGGACGACGTCTACCTGCGGGGGCGGCTGCGCGGAAAGGAGGAGCGTTGAAGACCTACGGCGCGAGTCGCTCAGCGGCAGGCCTACGCTTCGCGATCGTCGTCTCTCGCTTCAACCATCCGATCTCGTCCGCACTTCTCGACGGCTGCGTAGAGGAGTTCGAGATGCGCGGTGCGGGCGCGGGCGAGATCCACGTGGCCTGGGTGCCCGGCGCGTTCGAAATCCCCTTCGCGGCCCGCGCGCTGGCGGCGAGCGGGCGCTACGATGCGATCGTGACGCTCGGGGCAGTGATTCGCGGAGGGACGCCCCATTTCGAGTACGTCTGCCGTGCCGTTACCGACGGAGTTCGCGAGACGGCACGCGACACGGGAGTTCCGGTGCTCTTCGGCGTGCTCACGACGGATGACGCGGAGCAGGCGCTTGCCCGGGCCGGCGGAGCCCTGGGCAACAAGGGCCAGGAGGTGGCCCTGGCCGCCATCGAGATGGCACGGCTCCGTGTCTCGCTGCGCATGCCGCCCGGGGGGGCGGGATGAAGCGGACGCCGCGCGCTTCGCGGCACCGATCGCGCGAGGCCGCGCTGCAGGTGCTCTACGCCCTCGATCTCGGGCGGCCGGATGACGCCGATCTGGCGCGCGCCGGCACCGAGGCATTCGAGAGCGCATCCGAGCACTTCGAGCTGCCCGAGGGCGCTCGCGCCTTCGCCAAGGAGCTGATCGTGGGCGTGACCGAGCATCGAGACGCTCTGGATGCCCTGCTGTCGACCCACACCCGAAACTGGCGCCTCGCTCGCATGGCGACCGTCGACCGCAACGTGCTCCGCCTCGCGGTCTTCGAGCTGCTGTACTCCTCCACGCCTTCGCCGGTGGTGATCGACGAGGCCGTGGAGCTCGCCCGGCGCTTCGGCGGCGAGAAGTCTCCCGCCTTCGTGAACGGGATCCTCGATGCCGTGGCCCACGCCGTGCGGCCGGAGGGAGCATGAGCCCCTCGCTCTCGGTCGTGATCGATGCGGGCCAGCTCGAACGTACGGCCGCAGATCTCGCAGTCGCCACCTTCTTCGAGACCGACCGGCCACTGCGCGGAGAGGCGGGCCGTGCCGACTGGAGGCTCTGCGGCCTGCTGTCACGACTTTTGGCCGGGCTGCATTTGAAGGGGCGCGCAGGCGAGGCTGCGCTGATCCACACCGGAGGCAAGCTGCGCGCGCCGCGTCTGTTGCTGCTCGGTCTGGGCATGCCGGCGGGCTTCAGCGCCCTCGAGGCCAAGGCCTCGGCGCGCGATGCCGTAATCCGGGCGCTGGCCCTGCGCGTCGGGACGCTGGCGCTGCCGCTGCCGGGGTATTGGACGGGGGCCCTCCCGATCACTCCGACGGCGGCTGCAGTACTTCGCGGTGCGGCGACCGCCCTGGCCGAGG
>CAYGXT010000657.1:0-1993 GCA_964353695.1 uncultured Myxococcaceae bacterium | reverse complement strand
GGCCCCGCCGCTGCCTCCCGAGTTCGACTTCGTGGAGGGACAGGACTTCCGGCTGGTCCATTTCGGCGGGCATGCGCTCGTGGTGGTGGTCGTCCCTCCGACTCTCGACCCCCATCTCGCGGCGCGTATCGCGCGCGAGCGCTACTGCGCGGCCCTCTCTCTGACCTGGATCGAAGGGGAGGAGATCGTGCTGCTTGCGGCGGACGAGCTCGCGGGTCGGCGCGCGCTCGACGTGGGCTCGATGGCGGAACATCTGGCCGGCAAGCACGACTGGGTCGAGCCGCTACCCGATGCCGACCATGTTGCCCGGCTCGCGGTCCGGCATCTCGCACTGCATCCGGAACGGATCGACGAGCTGCTGGCCGAGATCGCCATGGGCCGCTCCATTCTCGAGGGCTGAGCCGCGACACACGCGAACCTCGTCGAGATCTTCTCCTCGGTGCAGGGAGAGGGCCCGCACCTGGGATTGCGGACGCTCTTCGTGCGCCTCGGCGAATGCAACCTGCGCTGCCGCTGGTGCGACTCACCGCAGACGTGGCATCCCGCGCGGAGCTGCCGGATCGAGGAAGAGCCCGGGACTGGCCGCTTCCGCAACATCGAGAACCCGGTCGCGTTGCAGACCGTGGTCGAGGCCGCGCAGGCGCTCGGTGGGCAGAGGCATGCCTTCGTGAGCCTGACGGGGGGGGAGCCACTGCTCCAGCCGGAGGCCGTGCGCGCGCTCGCGGGCGCGCTGCGGCGGCTCGGCCCGCGCATCCTGCTCGAGACCCACGGGGCGCTGCCCGAGGCGCTCGCGGAGGTGGTGGACGAGATCGATGTCGTCTCGATGGACTGGAAGCTCGCGAGCGAAGTGCGACGCGCGAGCGATCCGCCGCACGGCCCCGTAGCTGGCTTCGAGGCCGAGCACGAGCGCTTTCTGTGTCTCGCGCGGCGTGCGCCGGAGGTCGTGGTCAAGATCGTCGTCACGCCGTCTTCCACGGATGCCGAGATCGACGCCGCCCTCGATTGCATCGCACGGGTGCATCCGGAGGCCTGCCTCGTGCTGCAGCCCGTGACGCCCTGCGGCGGGGTGGAGCAGAGCGTACCGGCCGAGCGGCTTCTCGCGCTCGAGGCCCGCGCGTCGAGGCGCCTTCGTCACGTCCGCTTGATTCCGCAGACGCACAAGCTGCTGGGAGCGCTGTAGCGCTACGGACGATTCGCGGCTGCGAGGATGATCTCGGCCGCCTCGACGAGGTCGCGCGCCGTCGGTACGCCGGCGATCACGGGAGCAGCGTCCTTCGCACCGATCCGGACGGCGCCGGCGCAGGCCGCATTGCGCGCCGCCTGCACGTCTCGCTCCGCATCGCCGACGAGCCAGGAGCGTGCGAGGTCCGCTCCGAGCTCGTCGCGCGCGCGCCAAAGCAAACCTGGCGCGGGCTTGCGGCAACCGCAGCCCTCTTCGGGGCGATGCGGGCAATGAAGTGTGTGCTCGATGGCCACGCCCTGCCGGGCCAGATCCGCCAGCAGCTGGCGCTGGAACGCCTCGAACTCCGCCTGCGTGAACAGGCCGCGTCCGATGCCGCTCTGGTTCGTGACGATGGCGAGTATGAAGCCGGCGCCCTGGAGGCGGAGCAGGCCCGGAACGACTCCGGGCAGCAGCGCGCAGTCCTTTACGCGATGCACGTAGCCGCTGTCGCGTACGAGCGTCCCGTCGCGATCGAGGAAGACGAAACGTCGTCTGGCGGCGGCCGTCATGGCGTGGGAGGTCCAAGCCCCGTGATGCCGCTTGCGATCGCGCCGCAGACATCGTCCCGCACGGCCTTGGCCGCGATCTTCACGGCATTGATCAGCGCGTTCGCCGTCGACCGGCCGTGGGCCTTGATCACGATGCGCTCGAAGCCGAGGATCGGGGCGCCGCCGTAGGCCGCGTAGTCGAAGACACGCGTCAGCTTCTGGATGCCGCCACGGAGCAGCCAGCGGCCGATGCGCCAGTCGAGGCGCCGGCGGAGCGTGTCGT
>CAYGXT010000656.1:0-1997 GCA_964353695.1 uncultured Myxococcaceae bacterium | reverse complement strand
CGGCCGAGCTTGTAGAAGCTCACCGAGTCGCCGAGCGTGTCGGCGAGGCGGCGGGCCGCATCCGGGTCCGCCACATCCATGGCAAAGATCAGGCGCTCGTGGGCAGGGATGGGCTTGGCAATGGCGGGCATCGGGAAGGTCCAGCGGGGAGGCAGCCCGGGATGATACCGGAGGGAGAAGCGGGGGTAATGATCAGGGGGTAGGGGGTAGTACGGATTCGGAGCGGCCGGCGCACCGGCCTCCGTCCCGCGGGCCGGCGCGGTTGGCGGCTGCGGAGAGGCGGCCTCCCCTCGTCGAGGGAGGGCATCACGCGCCGCCGGGCGACCTTCGGTAACCTCCACGCCCGGAGGTCCCCCATGCCGTCTGTTCCGTCGGTGAAGCGCGTCTGTCTGGCCTACAGCGGAGGGCTCGATACCTCGGTCATCCTGCGCTGGCTGATCGAGGAATACCGCTGCGAGGTCGTCGCCTTCTGTCTCGACGTGGGGCAGGAGGAGGAGCTCTCTGGGCTGCCCGAGAAGGCCATGGCCAGCGGTGCCGTCGACTGCGTGGTGCGCGATGCGCGCGAGGAGTTCGTGCGCGACTTCGTCTACCCCTCGATCCGCGGCAACGCGGTGTACGAGGGGAGCTACCTGCTCGGTACTTCTCTGGCGCGGCCGCTGATCGCGAAGCACCAAATCGAGGTGGCGCGAGAGACGGGCTGCGACGCGGTGTCGCATGGAGCGACCGGCAAGGGGAATGACCAGGTGCGCTTCGAGCTCGCCTATCGCGCGCTCGGGCCCGAGCTGGCGGTGATCGCGCCCTGGCGCGAGTGGGATCTGAAGTCGCGCACGGATTGCATGGCCTACGCCCAGAAGTTCGGCATCCCGGTGACAGCCAGCGTCAAGAAGCCGTATTCCATGGATCGCAACCTGCTGCACATCTCCTACGAAGGCGGGATCCTCGAAGACCCCTGGCGCGCGCCGGACGAGGACATGTTCCTGCTGACGCGACCGCTCGAGAAGACGCCGGACCAAGCGCAGGAAATGATCCTCCGCTTCGAGAAGGGAACGCCCGTGGCGATCGACGGCGAGGCGCTCTCGCCGGCCCGTTTGCTCGACCGTCTCAACAAGCTCGCCGGCGTCCACGGCATCGGCCGCGTGGATCTGGTCGAGAACCGCTTCGTGGGCATGAAGTCGCGCGGCGTCTACGAGACGCCCGGCGGGACGGTGTTGCACGTGGCGCATCGGGCGGTCGAGTCGATCACGCTCGACCGGGAGGTGATGCACGAGCGCGACCGGCTCTCGCCGCGCCTGGCGGAGCTGATCTACAACGGCTTCTGGTTCTCGCCGGAGATGGCCTTCCTGCGCGCCGCCATCGAGACGTCGCAGGAGAACGTGACGGGAGAGGTGCGGCTCCAGCTCTTCAAGGGCAACGTGCGCGTGATGGGGCGACGCTCCCCGGTGTCGCTGTATTCCGAGGCGACGGTGACCTTCGAGGATGCCGGCTCGGCCGACACCTACTGTCAGGCCGATGCCACGGGCTTCATCCGGCTCCAGGGCCTGCGGCTGCGGCCGCGTCAGCAGCGGGGTTGAGAGCCTCCGCCGCGCCCCGCTGGGCATGATGGCATCCTGCCATCGCGGGTGATAGCATATTGCCATCACCCGGAGGTCCCGCGATGGGTGCCATGACGGTTCGGAACCTGGATCCGATGGTGGTGTCGGCGCTGCGCAAGCGCGCGACCGCGCAGGGGCGCAGCCTCAACTCCCTCGTCCTCGAGATCCTCACGGAGGCTGCCGAGCGCGAGCGGCGGCGCGAGAGGCTCGCCACGCTGATCCCGAGAATGGATGCGCTGCGCGAGAAGATCGCCCGCGAGTTCCCCGTGCAGACGCCGAGCGAGATCTTGATACGTGAGAGTCGAGAGGAGCGTTGAGGCTTGTGATCGACGCCAGCGTGGCTGTGAAGTGGTGCTTCCAGGAGCCGGGATCGGACGCTGCGCGATCGCTGTTGCTCAGGGAGCG
>CAYGXT010000655.1:0-2008 GCA_964353695.1 uncultured Myxococcaceae bacterium | reverse complement strand
CGTCTACGACGAGATGCTGACGGCTCAGGCCTTCATCACCACGGACCTCGACGACAACCAGATTACGGCCTTCCACTCCGGCGCCATGGAGCGCGCGAGCGAGCTCCGGCTGGATGACGTCGCCGAGCCCATCGAGCTGGGTATCGTGTCGCCGAACGCGAAGCAGGCGATGCTCGACGTGGCCCGCGACCTGAAGCGCCGCGGTATTCCGACGCTGATCGATCCCGGTCAGCAGCTTTCGAGCTTCAGCGGCGAGGAGCTGCTCGCGCTCATGGACGGCGCCGCCGTCTACGTCGTGAACGACTACGAGTGGTCGCTCACCCAGAGCCGCACGGGGCAGGAGGAGGACGCGCTCGTGCGCCGCGCCGGCACGGTCGTCGTCACGCTCGGCGAGAAGGGCTCCCGGATCCACCGCGGGAGCGAGCGCATCGATATTCCGCCCGTCCGCGCCGAGCGCGTGGTCGATCCGACTGGCTGCGGCGATGCCTACCGTGCGGGTCTGCTGCATGGCATGCGGCGCGGACTTCCTCTCGCAGCGGCAGGCCGCATTGGAAGCCTGCTCGGCACGCTGAAGGTGGAGCAGCAGGGCACCCAGGGCCTGCAGCTCGATCTCGAAGCCTTCCGCGCCCGCTACCAGCGGGAGTTCGGCGAGCGCATCTGATGGCCGACTCCGGGAAGGCGAGTCCCCGGATGCGGGACCTGGCCTGGTTCGCGCTCGCGGCGCTGCTGCCCCTGCCCTGGGTCGTGGCCCACAACCTCGAAGGCCTTGGCGCCAGTCCCGAACTCACCTCTGTCCTGGCCGGCCTCGGCATCGTCGGAGGGGCCTTCCTGCTCTCCTTCGGCACCGAGCTCGCAGAGCGCGACATCCCGCAGTCGCTGGCGCTCCTCGTGCTTGCCCTCGTCAGCGTGCTGCCCGAGTACGCCATCGACCTTCACTTCGCCTGGAAGGCAGGCACCGACATCAGCTACGCGCCCTTCGCGGTTGCGAACATGACGGGCTCGAACCGGCTGCTGATCGGCTTCGGCTGGGCGCTGGTGGCGCTCATCGGCTGCCACAAGGCGCGCACGAAAGAGATCGTGCTCGATCCGCGTCAGGGCCTCGAGCTGCGCTTCCTGCTGCTGGCGACGGTCTTTTCATTCCTGATCCCGCTCGACGGGACGATCTCGCTCTTCGACGGTGGGTTCTTGCTGCTGATCTTCGCGCTCTATGTCTATCGTGCGATGCAGGGCAGCGCCGACGAGGTGGAGCTGCGCGGCCCGCCGGCCCTCATCGATCACGAGTTCGCAGACCTCGGCCGCCGGCTCTGGTGCCTCGTGTTGTTCTGCTTTGCGGCGTACGCCATCTACGTCTCTGCGGAGCCTTTCGCGGAATCGCTGGTTCACATCGGGCGCAACCACGGCTACGACGAGTTCCTGCTGGTGCAATGGCTGGCGCCGCTGGCCTCGGAGTCGCCGGAGTTCCTGATCGCGGTGCTCTTCGCGTGGAAGGGACGGGCGAGCATCGGCATCGGGGCGCTGGTGTCGTCGAAGGTGAACCAGTGGACGCTGCTCGTGGGCGCGATCCCGGTGGCGTTCGCGCTCTCCTCGGGAGGCTTTCACGGTCTGCCTCTCGACGCCCGCCAGACGGAAGAGCTGATCCTCACCTCCGCGCAGTCGCTGCTCGCCACTGTTTTGATCGCCGATCTCCGCTTCGGCCGCAGCGAGGGCTTGCTTCTCGCCGCGCTTTTTCTGGGCCAGCTCTTCTTCCCGGCCCCCGAGGTGCGCTGGGGATTCACCGTCGTCTACCTCCTGATCTCGGTTGCGCTCCTGCTCCGCGGACCGGCGAGCAGACGCCGCGCCTTCCTGGCGCTGCTGCGGCCGTCAGGCTTCTTCCCCGCAGCGCGTGGCGAGGGGTGAGCAGGGGGGGCTTCGAGGTCGAGATCGTCGTGGTCGGCGCAGGGATCGTCGGCCTCGCCGTCGCGGCCGCCCTCGCGCGTCGCGGCCGCTCCGTGCTGGTGCTCGAGCGGCG
>CAYGXT010000654.1:0-2015 GCA_964353695.1 uncultured Myxococcaceae bacterium | reverse complement strand
ACTACGGAGGCTGCGAGGTCGTAGACGAGGTCGAGGCCCTCGCCATCGAGCGCGCAAAGGCGTTGTTCGGTGCCGACCACGCGAACGTCCAGCCTCATGCGGGCTCCCAGGCGAACGAGGCCGTCTACCGTGCTCTGCTCGAGGTGGGGGACACCATCCTCGCCATGAACCTCGACCACGGCGGGCACCTCACCCACGGCAGTCCCGTGAACTTCTCGGGCAAGCTCTACCGGATCGTGCCGTACGGCGTGCGGCAGGACACGGAGCAGATCGACTACGACGAGGTGCGCCGGCTCGCAAGGGAGCAGCGTCCGAAGCTGATCCAATGCGGCACGACGGCCTACTCCCGCCTCCTCGATTTCGACGCCTTCCGGGCCATCGCCGACGAAGTCGGCGCCGTGCTCTTCGCCGACATCGCGCACATTGCCGGGCTGGTGGCGGCGGGCCTGCATCCGAGCCCGATCGGAAAGGCGCAGGTCGTTACAACCACGACGCATAAGACGCTGCGCGGCCCGCGCGGCGGGCTGATCTTATGCGACGCGCCCTTTGCGAAGGTCGTGGACTCCGCCGTCTTCCCGGGCGGGCAGGGCGGGCCGCTGATGCACGTCATCGCCGGCAAGGCCGTGGCCTTCGAAGAGGCTCGCTCGCCCGCATTCAAGGCCTACTGCGTGCAGATCGTCGCCAATGCGAAGCGGCTGGCGGCAGCCATGGCCGAGCGGGGCTTTCGGATCGTGGCCGGCGGCACGGACGTGCACCTGTTCCTGCTCTCTCTCGTCGACCGCGACACCACGGGCAAGGCGGCGCAGATCGCCCTCGATCGGGCCGGCATCACGGCGAACAAGAACCTTGTGCCCTTCGATCCGCGCAAGCCGGCCGTGACCTCCGGCGTTCGCCTCGGCACGCCGGCGGTGACCACGCGCGGCATGCGCGAGCCCGAGATGGAGCAGATCAGCGCCCTGATCGAACGCGTACTCGCGCATCCGGGAGACGTGGAGGAGCTCGACCGCGTCCGCGTCGAAGTCGAGACGCTTTGCCGCCGCTTTCCGCTCTACCCCGCACGCTGGACCGAGCCGGAGTGATTGCGTGCGCTGCCCCTACTGCGCCGACGAAGCCAACCGCGTGATCGACTCCCGTCTGGGCAAGGACGGGCTCGAGATCCGGCGCCGGCGTGAGTGTCTCGAGTGCAGCCGCCGCTTCACCACGCGGGAGCGAGTCGAGGAGGTGCTGCCGAAGGTCGTGAAACGCGATGAGCGGCGCGAAGACTACGACCGCGTGAAGCTCCACACCGGCATCGAGCGTGCCTGCGAGAAGCGCCCGATCAGCGTGCTCGCCATCGAGCACCTGCTCGACCGCATCGAGAAGAGGCTGCAGGAATCGGGAGAGCGCGAGGTCTCGAGCCGCTCCCTCGGCGAGCGTGCGTTGGAGGAGCTGGTCCGGCTCGACTCCATGGCGGCGGCCCGCTTCGCGTCCGTCTTCGACGGCTTCGAGAAGGCGGAGGACTACGCCCGCTTCTTCGCCTCCCTCGGCGAGCGCGCTACGAACGAAGCCGACGAGACCTAGCCCTGACCCCCGAAGCGGCCATGCGACTCGCGCTCGCGGCGGCGCGCCGGGCGTCGGGACGGAGCTTCCCGAATCCGCCCGTCGGGGCCGTCGTGTTCCGGGCCGACCGCGTGCTCGGGAAGGGCTGGACGCGGCCCGCCGGCGGTCCGCATGCCGAGATCGTCGCGCTGCGGGCGGCAGAACGTCGCTTCGGGGCGCGAGCGCTTCGGGGCGCGAGCCTGGCCGTCACCCTCGAGCCCTGCGCTCACATGGGCCGCACCGGACCCTGCTGCGAGGCCGTGCTCGCGGCCGGCATCAGGCGCGTGCTGGTCGGGCATGTGGATCCGAATCCGGAGGTCGCCGGGCGCGGGATCCAGAGGCTTCGCGCGGCGGGCGTCACGGTGCAGACCGGGGTGCTCGAGGCCCGCTGCCGCGAGCAGCACAGGGGCTTTCTCTGCGTGCAGGCCCAGGGCCGG
>CAYGXT010000653.1:0-2018 GCA_964353695.1 uncultured Myxococcaceae bacterium | reverse complement strand
GCTGATAAGGGGGAAGACACATGGCAGCCAAGAAGAAGGCGCCCGCTCCGAAGAAGGCCGGCAAGGCGACGGGCGGAGACCTCATCATCTCGAAGTCGCGCACGAAGGCCGCAGCGCGCAAGTGCAACGTGGGCAGCGAGTTCTACGGTGCTCTCGACAAGGCCGTGCGCGCGATGATCGCGGCGGCCGAGGGCCGCGCGGTCGGCAACAAGCGCAAGACGCTGAAAGCCGTGGACCTCTAGTCCGCAGCCTCGAACGAACGAAGGGCCCGCTGGCACGCTGCCCGCGGGCCCTTTCCGCTTCTCGCTTCCGCAGCCAGCAGACGCAGATCCGTGTAATTTGGATCCGTCTATTCCGGCGAGCTCGTCGATCGACTCTCGTCGCGTTCGAGACTGGCTCCAACCCGGAACAACCGGGAGACGGGCACGCGGCGCAGCATCGAGACGCTGTCGCTGCCGTGGTGCCTCGCCAGCAGCTCGAGGCCGCGGCTCGACAGCGCTGCGGCCTTCTCGATGGCCTTTGGCGTCGATTCGGCGTCGCCGAGCGGCATCCTTTCCGCTACCGCAACCTGGTTTGAGAGCGCGATGAAAGCAATGAGGAACGCTCGCCGCTCCTCGTCGTCGAGGGCCGCTGCCGCACGGAAGACGAGGTGCCGCGCGTCGATCGCCACTGGCAGGCGCGGCATCCAGAGCGGGAGCTGCGAGCCCTCGACCGCGAGCGCGCCGGATTGCGCCGGCAGCGTGAGACGCTGATCCGCGCGCAAGAAGCCGTAGATGCGCATGGCCTCCTCCCAGGGCGGGAAGCCGAGATCCTCGAGTCGACCGTTGCGCCAGCGCAGCGCAAACTCTTCGTTCTCGATTGGATCCTCCCACGTGAGGGCCTGGAGCATGCGGAAGTAGAGCCAGTAGTCCTGCTCGAACAGGCCGCGCAGCAGGCGCGACACCGTAGCGACGTCGTCCGCTTCCTTCAGCGCGCGATAGTAGAATTGGCCCTCGAGCGTCTGCGAACCGACCTCGGGCTCCCAGCCATCTTCATTTGGCCGGAGCTCCGCTGCGATGCGTTCACGCAAAAAAATGTAGAGGAGCTCGGTGTCGATCGCGCGCGCGCCGCGTACGAGGGTCTCTTCTCCGGCGTCGTCGAGCGCATCGAACCACTCGCCGAGCGCGGTGGGATCGAGCGCGTGATCGCTCCAGGCATCGAGGTCGAAGCAGGCCTGCAGCTGATCGTTGCTGGCGTGCTCGAGAATCCAGCCCGCGTCGGCGAGGCCGACGGCCTTGGCCGTGAAGCAGAGCTCCGACTCCGGTAGCGCCGGGATCACCTGCTCGGGAACCGGGAGCAGACCCAGGAGCCGCGCGCGCGCGGCGACCGGAAGCTCGCAGACGAGGCTTACCTGCTCCTCCAGCGTGAGGCCGCGAAGGATCTCTTGCGCAGCGGCACTGTCGTGGCGCGCAAGCTCGAGGATGCGCTGCGCTTCGCGGGCCGAGGCCTGCTGGAGGGGCATCGCCCAAAGCTAACGCCGGAGGTGGGAGGGCGCGATGTTACGCTGTGCACAGCACGGCTACCCTCGTCGCGTGATCGACCTCGCTCGCGTCCGCGCCGCCCTCGCTTCGTACGCTCCGCGCCTGCTCCCCGAGACGGGAGCCAGGCAGGCGGCGGTCGCCATGCTGCTCCGGCACGCGCCGGCGGCGCCCGAGGTGCTGCTGATCGAGCGGGCTCGCCGTGAGGGCGACCCGTGGTCGGGGCATATGGCGTTTCCGGGTGGGCGCGTCGAGATCTCCGATGAGGGCGTGCAACGTGCCGCCGAGCGGGAGACATTCGAAGAGGTCGGCATCGATCTAGCGGGCGCCGAGCTCCTCGGGCGCCTCGATGATCTCGAGGGCCGCGACTCGGGACGCACGCTGCCGCTCGTGATCTCGGCTTTCGTCTACCACGTGCACGAGCCGGCGCCGATCGAGCCGAGCCCGGAGGTGGAGTCGGCGCTCTGGATTCCGGTGGCTGCCCTCGCAGACCCCGCGCGC
>CAYGXT010000652.1:0-2022 GCA_964353695.1 uncultured Myxococcaceae bacterium | reverse complement strand
AGCCGCCAAACAAGACCGACTCGAGCAGCGGGCTGGCCTCGATCGAGAGCCAGAGGCCCGCGCCGACCAGCACCGCGTACCAGAAGACCTCGGTTCCTGGCCGGATGCGCACACGCCAGCGGGCGGGGAGCAGGCTCCAGGAGAGACCTCCGGCGATGGCGCATAGGGGGAGAACGACGAGGCAGAGCACGATGCCGGTGAACGCGGTCTCGACACGCGGCGCCAGCCAGAGCGCGGCGAGAAAGCCGAGCACCACGCTCGGGAGCGAGGCCATGAGCTCGACGGTCGGCTTCACGAAACGCTGGAGCCGCGGGTGCATGAACTGGGAGGTGTACATGGCGCCGAGCACGGCCAGTGGGATGGCGAGGATCAGAGAGTAGAAGGTGCCCTTGAGCGTGCCGGCCAGCAGCGGCGTCAGCGAGAGCTTCGTCTCGAAGTCGTCGGTGCCGCTGCTCGACTGCCACACCAGCTCGGGCTTCGGGTAGCCCTCGTACCAGACCGGCAGAAAGAGCGAGGCGAAGCTCATCTCGGGATGCGGATTGTCGACGGCGAGCACGTCGATGCGGTCCGCATCCGCGAGAACCGCGCCGTCGCCGCGCGGCGAGAAGGCCATGCCGATCGCGTCCGGCGCCGGCGAGGCGCCCGACCAGAGCTCGCGCCCGGAGGTCGCGTAGTAGAGCCCGAGTCTGCCCGAGACGTCCTGGGCGAGAAAGCTGCGGTTCCGGCTCGAGGGCGCGATCAGCCGCACGGCCCCGGGGAGGGCGGGGACGTCGCGCACACGCGTGAGCGAGCCTTCGACCTGGAACCAGACGCTGAGGCGCCCGTCGCTCTGCCCGACCAGGATGCTGCGGTCGCCGATCAGGAGCTCGAGGGCCGTTACCGCTACGCCGTCGGCGTCGGCGACCACCGGGGCGGGGGCGTCGCCCTCGCGCAGATTCCACGCGAGCAGGCGGCCATCCTCGGTGCCGCCGTACAGCGTGCGCTCGGAGCGGTCCACCACCAGCGCCGAGAGCCTCGACACCGGCGCCAAGACCGCTCGCGTCGTCGTCTCGCTGGCCTCGCCCGTTAGCGAATTCGTCTCCCGTTCGCGGCGTACGAGAGCGATGGAGCCGTCGGCGAGCTGCGCGACAGCGAGAGCGCGGCCCGTCTCGGGGTCGAGGCGAGCGGTCGAGGCAAGAAGAGGGCGCCCCTCGACGTCGAGCGTGAACGAGATCGTCTCCCCGAGCGCAGGCACGACTTCGCGCGCGCCGTCCCGGAAGCGCACATTCCAGACGATGGGAACGATCCAGATCCGGCCGTCGGTGCTCGTCGCCACGAAGGTCGAGTCGCCGGACGGCGCAGCCGCGCGCACGAGGGGCGCGTCGTTCAGCCCGAGCAGCCGCTTCTCGAGCGCGAGCGTGCCGTCGCGTGCGTAGATCCTCACCACGCCATCGAGGCCGAGCGTCGCGACGTGTGTCTGGTGCTCGTTCACGGCGAGCGCCATCGGCGTACGCCCTTCGACGTGGATCGGCTGCAGCTCACGCAAAGTCGCCGGACGCGCCAGCGGCCAGATCTCGAGCAGCAGGAAGACGAGGATGCCGAGGATGCTCGCGATCACGGCGAGGCCGCCCGCCGCAACGCTGGCGGTAGCCACGCGGTCGGCGAGGTGGCGGCGCCGGGCCGTCCGCGCCGATTCCACTACTCGAGCTTCTTGTGCTCGCGCACGATCAGGGCGGGCGTGAGCGGTAGGTAGCCGTCCTTCACGACCACCTCCTGGCCCTGCTTCGAGAGCACGTAGCGCAGAAACTCACGCAGCATCGGATCCAGGGGTTTGTCCGGCGTCCGGTTCACGTAGAGGTAGAGCAGGCGGGAGAGCGGATACTTTCCTGCGTAGACGTTCTCGGGGTCGGCCGTCACGAAGGGACTCCCGTCCTTTGCTGCGAGCGCGAGGGGTTTGACCGACGAGGTGCGATAGCCCATGCCGCTGTAGCCGATGCCGTTCGCGTCGGCGCCGACACCTTGCACGACCGAGGCCGAGCCAGG
>CAYGXT010000651.1:0-2026 GCA_964353695.1 uncultured Myxococcaceae bacterium | reverse complement strand
AGGCGAACGGCTCGCCGCGGTGGGTGTTCAGGAGCACGTTGTTGGTCATGTTCATCGAGTGGATGCTCCAGCGGTTGTGGCCGCTGGTCATCTGGAAGCGGCGACCCTTCCCGCCGGACGGCGGCGGCTCCTTGTGGGTCGGGAAGGCTTCTCCCGACTCGAGGAACCACTCGTGGTCGATGTAGAACTGCGCCCTACGCACGAGCGTGTCATAGGGCACCTTATCCTCGGTATGCCAGCGGAAGGGGTTATGCACTTCGTTGGGCTTGAGGGTCGAGGCCTGCGACACGCCGTGCCCGGCCATTCCCCAGTTCGTGAAGCGCGCGTAGCCCGTCTCGCGCAGGCTATCGAGAGTGGTGCCCTTGGGCAGCACGCCGTAGACCGCGTTGTCGCGCACGACCTCGTCGAAGTGTTTCTCCTCGTCGCGCACCGCACCATTGAGCGTGGCCTGCGCCACGAGACCCTGGAGCGTTCGCACCTGGCCCTTGCTGTCCTTGAACTCCTTCATGCCGCGGGCTGCGGCGCGGCGCTCGATCGCCTCGACGAGCCGGACGCCGATCTCCCAGTCGGGCAGCGAATCGCCGGCGGGGGGCGTGGCCCGGTCGCAGAGCACGAAGTTCAGGTGATGCACCGACGGCATGCTGTTGCCGAGCTTCTCGTAGTGCTGCGCGGCCGGCAGGATGTAGTCGGAGTACAGACCCGTCGTCGTGATGCGGTAGTCGATCGAGACCACCATCTTGAGCTTGGGCCACAGCTTCTCGAGCAGGAGCTTCTGGCCACCGCGCTGCCGCCGCAGCATATTGCCGCCGGCTTCGATTAGGACACGCGGCTCCGTGTCGCGGTAGACCTTCGTGTAGCGGGCATCCCACCAGCCCTTCTCGACGGCCTCCTCGAGGTACTCGCCGAAGGTCCGCTTGAACGACGGATCGTGGTTCTCGGGGTCGTCCCAGCGTTCCTTGTAGCCGAACTGGTAGTACCACATGAAGGCGGGCGGCATCACCGCACCCTGGCCACCGAGCTCGGCTGCCATCGCCGCGCCCCGATTCTGGATCATCTCCGGCGTGAGCGTCGCATCTCCCGCCGCGAGCAGCCGCCGCATCGCGATCATGCCTGCGATCAGGCGCTGCGCGGACTCCTGGCCCGGGCCGTCCTTGCGCTGCATGAAGGCACTGCCGTCCAGACCCATGATGGCCCAGGAACGTGTGCCAGTGCCCTTCTTACCCCAATTTGCCGTCAGGCCCAGCAGAAGCGCCATCGAGCGCTCCATCAGATCGCCGTGGTAGTACTTGCCGGAGTTCCAACCCAGGAAGATCTTCGTCTTCCGCGTCGCAACCTTCCGCGCGAGCGCGCGGATGTTGTCGGCATGTATCTCACAGACGGTCGCCGCCTTTTCGGGCTCGTAGTCTTCGAGGTGGCGGCGCAGCACGGCGAAGGCGGGCTCCACCTCCACCGTCGCGAGATCCTTGAGCGTCACCTTGAACGTGCCCTCGAGGGCAGGGTCGACGCCGGTCAAGGCCAGCGTGTGCCGGGGCGCCGGTGCGAGCGTTCCGGTGAGCGTGTCCCACCAGAAGAACTGATCGTCGAGATCGCCCGCCGCAACGTCGGAGCCGCGCAGGAAGCGGCCCGTGTCCTTGCGAATCAGCAGCGGGAGGTCCGTCTGCTCCTGCACGAACTGCTTCTTGTAGAGCCCGGCGTCGATGATGACCTTGCACATGGAAAGTGCGAGGGCGGCATCGGTGCCGATACGCACCGGCATGTGATAGTCGGCGTGGATCGCCGAGGGGCTGTAGTCGGGAGCGATGGTGACGACCTCGCCGCCGTTGTACCGGGACTCCGCGAGGTAGTGATACCAATGGATGTTCGTGTAGACCGGGTTCGCATGCCAGATGAGCGTGAGCTCCGCCAGGAACCAGTCGTCCATGGACGAGACGGGGTTGTACAGCCCCCAAGTCACGTGGAGGCCGGGGCTGAAGTCCTGGAATTCGGCGTTGCCGTCGGTGGTCGGCGTGCCGAGAGCCTGCGCGAA
>CAYGXT010000650.1:0-2035 GCA_964353695.1 uncultured Myxococcaceae bacterium | reverse complement strand
TGAGCCGGAGAACGCACTGTTCCAGGCGAAGCTGGCCGAGCTTCGATCCCAGGGGCGCTGACCGGGGATCGCGCGGCGTGGCCACGGATGGTTGCCCGTGCCGGCTCCCCTTTCTATGCTGCCGCGCGTGCGGGCCCGGTCTCATGCGTTTCTTCTCGCCGCGGCGCTCGCGCTCGGATGTAAGGACGGCGGGAGCCAGACTTCGGCCTCGACCCCGGTTCCGGCGCCCGCGGCGCGGCCGGCGGCGACAGCGGCTGCGGACTCGAAGCGTACCGAGCGCCCGCTGCCCGCATTCGAGGGTGTGACGCTCACGGGGCAGCACGTCAAGGCGTCCTCCTTTCTCGGCAAGCGCGTCCTCCTCTTCCTGTTCAACCCCGAGGTGCCCGACGCCGCCCTGGTGGCAAAGGCGCTGGTGGGCCTGACTCGGATCCAGGGCTCCGAGAACTTCGAGATCGTCGGCATCGCCGCGGGCAGCGACCGCAGCACCCTCGAGGCCTTCGTGAAAGCGAAGGGCATCGACTACGGCGTGATCGACGATCCGACGGGGCAGATCGCGCGCAAGCTCGGCGTGCCTGCGCCGGTGGCGCTGATCGCGGCCGATGCTGAAGGCAACGTTCTCTTCGGAATGGGACAGTTCCCGAAGGAGGGTCCGGATCCGGCTACGGCCATCGAGACCTACATCCGCCAATCCTTGCGGCTCCCGGAGACCGCTGCGCCGGTGGAGACGGCCCTCGGCGAACACCCGCTGGCGCCAGTCTTCCAGGCCGAACGTCTCGACGGCGGCGCTCCCTTCGATCTCACAGCGCTGCGCGGCAAGCCGGTGATCCTGATCTTCTTCCTGCACACCTGCCCGCACTGCCATCACGAGCTGAAGTTCCTGAAGCAGGAGCTGTCGAAGATCCCGGAGGACAAGCGCCCGGTGCTGATCGGCGTCTCGGTCCTCGACCACGTGACGTCGGTAAAGACCATGCTCGAGCAGGACGGGCTCGACTTCTTCCCGGTGGTGCTCGACTCCGACTACAAGATCCGCACGGCCTACGGCGCCCTCGCCGGCATCCCCGATACGTTCCTGATCGAGAGCGACGGCCGTGTGATGGCCCGCGTCCGCGGCTGGGGAAACCCGCAGGACGAGCCGCTGATGCTCATGCGGCTCGCGAAGCTTGCGGGAGAGCCCATGCCCCTGCTGCTCTCCTCCACCGGCTACAGCGGCAACGAGGTCTGCTCCGTCTGCCACGAGGGCCCCGCCGAGACCTGGCAGCTCACCTCCCACGCCGGCGCCTTCGCATCCTTGGTCAAGCACGGCGCCGACCGGGATCCCGAGTGTGTGAGCTGCCACGTGGTCGGCGGAGACGAGCCCGGCGGCTACACGACCACGCCGCCCACACCGCAGCTCGAGAACGTGGGCTGCGAGGCTTGCCACGGGCGCGGCGGGCCGCATCAATCGCCCGACCTCGTGCAGGATGGCGACTTCTCGCCGGCCTGCGCCGTCTGCCATAACGCGAAGCACTCCCTCGGCTTCTCCTACGCGGAGTTCCTGCCAAAGGTCGGCTGCAAGTCGATCGCGAAGCTGACCGAGCTGCCGATAGCCGAGAAGCGCAGAATTCTCGAGGAACAGGGCCGGCCGCGCGTGCCCATCCTCGGCGGCGCCAACGCGCGCATCGTCGGCTCGGCCGCCTGTCAGGACTGCCACAAAGCCGAGTACGCCGTATGGGAGAAGAGCCCGCACGCGCGCTCCTCGAAGTCCCTCGAGAAGAAGAAGAAGACGGGTGAGGACGCCTGTCTCAAATGCCATACGACGGGCTTCGGCCGGCCCGGCGGCTTCCCGCCGGGGGGCACGCTCGCAGCGAACCCGGGTCTCTCCAACGTGGGCTGCGAGGATTGCCACGGTCCGGGCAGCGAGCACACCGCAAACGATCCGCCGAAGCGAGGCACGATCTTGTCGCTGGGTGATAAGTGCAAGACCTGCGCGATCCTGCTGGTCTGCGGCACCTGCCACGACGACGCCAACGACCCCGGCTTCCGCTTCCGGGTCGAT
>CAYGXT010000649.1:0-2036 GCA_964353695.1 uncultured Myxococcaceae bacterium | reverse complement strand
CCTGGCGAGCGCGTCCGCCCCGGGGGTGGAGGTGCTGGTAGTGGACGGCGGGAGCCATGACGATACCGTGGCCCGCGCCCGAGGCCGGGGGGCACGGGTGCTGCTCTCGGCACCGGGGCGAGCCCGGCAGCTCGACGCCGGGGCCAAGGCCGCAACGGGTGACGTGCTGCTCTTCCTGCATGCCGACACGCTGCTGCCGCCCGGCTTCGACGCGGCCGTGACGCGTGCCCTCGCGGACCCGGGCGTCGCAGGGGGCGCCTTCCGCTTCCGCTTCGACCAACGCTCGCTGGCGCTGCGGGCGGTGGAGTGGGGAGCCCGGCTCAGGGTCTCGCTGTTCCGGCTCCCCTATGGCGATCAGGCTCTCTTTCTTCGCCGCCACGTCCTCGAGGCGCTGGGCGGCGTGCCCCAGGTTCCGATCCTGGAGGACCTGGACCTCGTGAGGGGGATCCGGCGGGCCGGGCGCCTGGCTCTCCTCGATCTCCCCGCCACGACCTCGGCCCGGCGCTACGAGGCCCATGGAGTCCTGCGGACGATGCTCCGCAACTGGATCGCGACAGCGGCCTGGGCGGCGGGTGTGGATCGCAGCCGCGTCGCGGCCTGGTACCGGCGTTGACGGGAGCAGCCCAGGCTCTGCCGGCGGTCGCGGCTGCGCGGCCGGGTTTGCGGCGGCTCCTGTCCTATCTCGGGCGCCACCGCGTGGCCTACGGCGTCTGGGCGCTCTTGACCCTCAGCTACGTCGCCGCCTTCGTGGCGGTGCCGATCTTGATCGGCCATGCCGTGGCCGCGGCCGAGTCGAAGCTCCCCGATGCCGAGGTCGCGCGTCGTTGCCTGTGGATCGTGCTCGTCACCTTGCTTCGCGCTGGGCTTCGCTACTACTCGCGCGTCCTCGTCTTCAATCTTGCGCGCGACATCGAGTACGAGCTGCGGAATGACCTTTTTGCCCACCTGCAGCGGCTGCCGCAGTCGTTCTACCTGCGCTGGCGCACGGGCGATCTGATGAGTCGCTGCGTCAATGATCTTGGCTCCGTCCGGCTGCTGCTCGGCCCCGGCGTCCTCAACCTGCTGCAGACGCCGATCCTTTTTTTAGCGGTCTTCGCCGCGATGCTGACCCTCGACGTGAAGCTCGGGCTCCTCGTGCTGCTGCCGTATCCGGCCTTCCTGCTGATCGCGCGCAGCTTTGGCCGCGCCATGCACCGCACGAACCTGCGCCTGCAGGAGGGGCTCGCAAGCCTCTCGAACAGCCTGCAGGAGACGATCTCCGGGATCGCCGTGGTGAAGGCCTACGCCATGGAGAGCGCCAACCAGGTGCGCTTCGAGGCCGTGAACCGAGACCTCTACCGGCGCCAGATCGCCGTGGTGCGCGTGTTCGCTGGCCTGGTTCCGGTGCTGAGCCTGCTGCCGGCGGCGGCCATGTGGCTCGTGCTGTTGGTGGGCGGCCACGAGGTGAGCGGCGGCAAGATGACGCTCGCAGACTTCTTTACCTTCTCCATGTACGTCTACGAGCTCACCTTTCCGACGTTCCTGATGGGCTTCGTGGTGGCGCTGGTGCAGCGGGGTGCGGCCTCGATGCAGCGCCTCGACGAGGTGCTCTGCGTCGAGCCCTCGATCGCCGACCGCGCCGACCTCGTCCCGCTCGAACAGCTGCGCGGAGAGATCGAGTTCCGGCAGCTCGAGTTCCACTACCCCAGCGCGGGCCGTGCGCCCGCACTGCGCGACGTCTCGCTGCACGTGCCGGCCGGCAGTACGCTGGGCATCGTCGGGCCCGTGGGCTCGGGCAAGACCACGCTGGCTTCGGTGATCCCGCGCCTGTACGAAGTGCCCGATGGCCGGGTCTTTCTCGACGGTGTGGATGTGAACCGGATCCCGCTCGCGACGCTGCGCACGAACATCGCGATGGTGCCGCAGGATTCGTTCCTGTTCTCGATGTCGCTGGCAGAGAACATCGGCTATGGCCTCCCGGCCCTCGACCAGGAGCGTGTCGTTGCCGCTGCCGAGCGCGCGCAATTGGCCAAGGACGTGGCGGACCTGCCGCACGG
>CAYGXT010000648.1:0-2037 GCA_964353695.1 uncultured Myxococcaceae bacterium | reverse complement strand
CACGGCCTGCCCTACCTCGCCTCGCCGCTCGAGACCCTCGACGTTCTCTGCGAGAACTTTGCGCTGCATCGTGAAGCGCTGCCCGCGCACGTCGATGCTTCGCGGCTGCCCGTGCCCGTGATGCGCACCGTCTTCGTCGCCGCCGACGACGTGCGCGCCCGAGCCGTGCGCGAGGCGCTCGCCGCAGAGCGCGTTCGCTTTGGCCGCGGCCTGCCCCCCGCCCTCGCACGCGCCTCGGCCGGCGCCGTCGACGAGCGTGCGCTGGTGGGTACGCCGGCCCAGGTGCTCGACCTCATCGCCCGCTACCGCGAGCGGCTCGGGATGGATCTGCTGATCGTCCGCGGCGACGTCGCCGGAGCCCGGCTCGGAGAGGAGCAGGAGTCCCTGGAGCGTCTCGCCCTAGAGATCCTCCCGGCGCTGGCGTAGAGGATGCTGGCCGGCAGCCTGTCGCCCTCGGCAGGAGCCGTCTCCCGCTGTAGCGTCGCGGGGCCTCCTTCGGCGCCGGAGTCCGTCATGGTGAAGCTTCGCATCGACTTCGAGTGTCCGTCGCGCCTCTGGTGGGAGAGCGGCGGTCAGGAGCTGTGGGATGGCATCACAGAGGGCTTCGATGGGAGCTCGGTGATCGTGGACGAGAGCGTGGCCGAGTCTTGGATCGCCGAGGCCGAGCGTCTCCCCGGCTGGGACGAGGGGCACGCGTACGCGCCGCATCCGGTACACGTGGCGGCTCTCGACGAAATGGATGAGCTGTAGCTCGGCCCGCCTGGCCTGCTCCAGCGCAGCGTCAGGCCGGGGGCGCCGCGCCCTCGTCTTCGCGCGTGAAGATCACGAACGCCATGCTCGGCCGCTTCGATGATTCGCGCATCGCGAACTGGATGCCGTCGAAACGCCAGCCCTTCTGTGTCCACTCGTTGAGGAGCGTCTCGAGCTCCTCCTCGGTCACCGTGCTGGTCTCCGCCACCTTGTACTGCATGTCTTGCCTTAGCTCCGCAGCCGCGCCGCGATGTCCTTCGCGGCATAGGTGAGCAGGAGATCTGCCCCGGCGCGCTTGATGGCGACCAACGCCTCCTGCATGGCGCGCGGGCCGTCGATCCAGCCGCGCTCGGCGGCGGCGTGGATCATCGCGTACTCGCCCGAGACCTGATAGGCGGCCAGCGGCACGTCGAACTCCCGCCGCGCATCGGCCAGCACGTCGAGATAGGGCAGCGCCGGCTTGACCATCAGCAGGTCTGCGCCCTCCGCGAGATCGAGCCGCATCTCGCGCAAGGCTTCGCGCCGGTTGGGCGGATCCATCTGGTACGCCCGGCGGTCGCCGAAGGCCGGTGCGCTCTCGGCCGCCTCGCGAAAGGGTCCGTAGTAGGCGCTGGCATATTTTGCGGCGTAGGCCAGGATCGGCAGCTCCTCGAAGCCGCTGCCGTCGAGGGCGCGCCGGATGGCAGCCACGCGTCCGTCCATCATGTCCGAGGGCGCTACCACGTCGGCGCCAGCGCGCGCGTGGGAGAGCGCCGTCGCGGCAATGCGCTCGAGCGAAGCATCGTTGCGGACCTCGTCGCCTTCGACCAGCCCACAGTGCCCGTGATCGGTGTACTCGCAGAGGCAGACGTCGGTGATGATGCAAAGATCCGGCACGGCCTGCTTCACGGCCGCTACGGCCCGCTGCACGACGCCGCCCGGAGCGTCGGCGCCCGAGCCGCGCGCGTCCTTGGCGGCCGGGATGCCGAAGAGGATCACGGCGGGGATGCCGAGGTCGTGCACCTGCTTCGCTTCGGAGACCAGCTCGTCCACGCCGAAACGGAACACGCCCGGCATCGACGAGATGGCCTCGCGCACGCTCCGGCCCTCCACCACGAAGAGCGGCAGCACGAGATCGTCGCGCGAGAGCCTGGTCTCACGCACCATGCGCCTCAGCGTCTCGGTTCGCCGCAGCCGCCGCGGCCGCACGATGGGAAAGCTCATGCCTGTCCTCCTCGGCCCTCTGCCCTGCTCTCGAAGTACGCCGCCAGCGCCTCGACCAGCGCCGCACCGCCCGCCCGCACGGCC
>CAYGXT010000647.1:0-2040 GCA_964353695.1 uncultured Myxococcaceae bacterium | reverse complement strand
GCCGCGGCTACTGCGAGCGGCGCAGGCCGGGGCCACGACGCTGGTGGTACTCGCCGCCGGACGCCTCACGGGAACGAGCGCTTCCCTCGCGCTCGCGCTGGAGCCGGCGCAGGCGCATTTCTCCGGGACGCCATGCCTCTTCGAAGGCCTCGAGGTGAGGGGCGGCCTCGTCCGCGGCCACGAGACGCCGGCGGGAGGCGCGGCGTGCGTACGCCTGCACGCGCTGCGTGAAGCGGGATGAGGCGCGCCGTACAAATGGCCCAGCAGCGCCGCGCGAGCCGCTGACTGCCGTGCGTGTGGCCTGCCTGCGCGTGCCTGATCTCCCGCTCGTGGCCCGACTGCGGGCCGAGCCCGAGCTCGTGGGCGCCGCCCTCGCCGTGACCGATGGCGCGGGCCCCCGAGCCGAGATCGTATCCGTCTCCGCCGCCGCGGCCCGGGAGGGCATCCGCGCAGGCCAGAGCGTGGCGCAGGCCCGCACGCTCTGTGCCGGTCTTGCGCTGCGCGCCTGCGCACCCGCCCTCGAGCGTACGGCGCGCGAGACGCTGCGCGACGCCGCCCTTTCCTTCTCTCCGCGCAGCGAGGCCGCACCGCCCGGCACGGGCATCCATGCGGCGGAGGCGGCCTGCTTCCTCGACGCCTCGGGCATGGGCTCGCTCTTCCGCTCCGAGGCGGGCTTCGCCACGGCGCTGGCCGCCCGCGCCGCGGCGCTGGGCTTGCCGGCCTTCGTGGCCGTGGCGAGCTCCCGTGCCGTGGCGCTGCTAGCAGCGCGCGTGTCGGGAGAGCCGGCGAGGTGCGCGTGCTGGCACCGGGCAGCGAGGCCGCCTGGCTCGCGCCGCTGGCTGTCGATCTCGCAGCTCCGCCGGACGTTCTGGCCGAGGCGCTCACGCGCTTCGGCATCCACCGCCTGGGCGAGCTGGCGCGGCTCCCCGCGAAGGCGCTGGCAACCCGCCTCGGCCCGGAGGCGCTCCAGCTCGCGAAGCTCGCCCGTGGCGAGAGCGACCCCATCCCGATCGAGAAGACGACCGAGACCTCTCTCGAAGAGGCGCTCGAGCTCGAAGCGCCCCTCGAGCGGCTCGAGCCCCTGGCCTTCGCCCTGCGCGGCCTGCTCGGGCGCCTCGCTTCCCGACTCGAGATGCGCGGCCTCGCCTGCTTCGAGCTCGAGCTCGGGCTCGACCTCGAGGATGGCGGACAGGAGGCAATACACGTCGGGCTCGCGGCGCCGACCCTCGATCCGAAGACGCTGCTCCGCCTCGCCTGCCTTGCACTCGAAGCGCATCCGCCGCGTGCTGCCGTCGAAGGCATCCGGGTGACGGCCTCTGGCGCTGTCGTACGCGCCGATCAGCTCGATCTCTTCCGCCCGGCCGGTCCGGCGCCCGCTCTTCTCGGCCGCACCCTCGCGGAGCTCGAGGCTCTCTGCGGCGTGGGACGCGTGGGATCGCCCGTGCTTCCCAACGGTCATCGGGCAGATGTCTTCGCACTTGAGCCTTTTACCCTCAACCACGCGCCGATGCTCGCTTCAGAGACGGCGCCGGCCGGGTCCATCCAGGCGCTGCGCGCGCTGCGGCCGCCCGTGACGGCACAGGTGCGGGTAGAGTGCGGAACACCACAGTGGCTACACAGCGCCGTGGCGAACGGCTCCATCCTGGGCTGCGCCGGCCCATGGCGCACCACGGGGAGCTGGTGGTCGAGCGAGCGCTTCGCTCACGATCACTTCGATGTTCGGACCAGTGATGGCACCGTCTCGCGGCTGCGTCACGATCGGATTCGGCACACATGGCACATCGATGGCGTGTATGATTGATTTCGCTAAAACGCAGGTCTAGTGCCGCATCTCCCCTCTCCGCACACACACGCGAGGATTCCGCATGAGCCCCAGCCCCCGGCGGCAGCACACCGCCCCCGAGCACCGCATCGCCTTCTTCCAGGCTTTTCTGCGAAAGCCGATGGAAGTCGGCTCGATCATCCCGAGCTCACGCTTCCTGATGCGGCGTGTGGCGCGCGAGGCCCGCGTGGATCGCGCGCGGCTCGTGGTGGAGCTCG
>CAYGXT010000646.1:0-2048 GCA_964353695.1 uncultured Myxococcaceae bacterium | reverse complement strand
ATCTGGAATCGGTCGCCGAGGTGCCCAAGGACGAGGAGGGCATGGATGGCGCCGCCGAGAGGTTCGAGGAGTTCATCCGGCGATCGGTCGAGAGCGCGCCGCACCTCTTGGGGAAGCTGCTGGGGGACTTGCAGTTGCACATCGTGGCCGCGGCTGAGCGTGGGAGCCGATCCCTCGCATCGTGCTGGTCGGGCCTGAAGAGACGCCGCGCAGCGAGCACCTCGAGTGCGGGGAAGTCCTCAGCATCGTGCGCATGCCGCCCTCCCTCGACGCGAAGCCCTTCCTCCCCGCAGCGTTCGTCGACTCCTTGGTGGACGACATTCTGGAATACGCCCGCGGCGCGCACCGGACTGATTCGGCGGGCGAGCCGCGGCCCTGGCTGCGTCGAACATGATGCTCGTCATACCTCGCCGCTCGGCTCCCAAGCAGTGTTTTCGTGTTTCTGGCGCCCTATGTCCGACGCGTCTCGCAGCATGCGAAGCCGCGCGGGCGTGGGCCTAGCCGGCGCCCCGCGCGCCCGCCGGAGGAAAGTCGATGCTCGTCAACTTCGTCCGAGGAGCTCCCGTCGAGTGGCTACTCGACCCGGAGGCGGAACCCTGGCTCAAGGCCAAGCCTCAGCGCATTGCGATGATCGGCACGCCGGTCGGCCTGCAGCCCACGGAGGCGATCCGCGCGGGCTGGGCCAACAAGCCCATCGGCGCCGTCCACGAAGTGCAGGTGAGCGCCCTGCACAACGGCGAAGTGTTGGCCTTCCGGCTCGAATGGGCGGACGCCACCGAGAACAAGGAGCTCGGTGACACCACCGCCTTCTCCGACGCAGCGGCCGTGCTGCTGCCCGTCGTGCCCGGCGCGCCGGTCATCACCATGGGCGCGCCCGGCCTGCCCGTGAACGCCTGGTACTGGCGTGCCGACTCCGACGCGCAGGGGCGTGAGGTGCTGGCGGAAGGGATCGGGTCGAGCCGCACGGTGGATGTCTCTTTGGTACACGGCCACGGCGTCTGGAAGGGAGGCCGCTGGAAAGTGGTCATCAGCCGGGCGCTACAGGTCAACAGTCCCGAGAAGTGCGCGCAGCTCACAGCGGGCCAGAAGACGGAGTTCGCCGTCGCGATATGGGACGGTGCTGACGCCGAGCGCGGGGGCATCAAGGCGTTCAACGGAGCCTGGCTCGAGCTGCAGCTCGCGCCCGTTGCCGGCGGAGGGAAGGGCTGATGTCGAACCGACAAGTCGCAATGGTATTCGACCTGAACAAGTGCCTCGGTTGCCAGACCTGCGTCATCGCGTGCAAGCGGCTGTGGACCCGCGACGAAGGCATGGCCTACATGTGGTGGGCCTCGGTCAACACGCAGCCGGGCCGTGGCACGCCGCGCGACTGGGAGCATTCGGGCGGAGGCTTCAAAGACGGCGTGGCGCAGTCGGGCAAGCTCCCCACCAAGAAGGACTTTGGCGATGCCTGGGAGTTCAACCACGAAGAGGTCTTCTACGGCGGCAAGGGCCAGTCGGCGCACCTCAAGATCGTGGGCGAGGAGCCCGACTGGGGCCCGAACTGGGACGAGGACCAGGGCGCGGGCGAGTATCCGAACGCCTACTACTTCTACCTGCCTCGCATCTGCAACCACTGCACGAAGCCGGCGTGCCTGGAGTCCTGTCCGCGCAAGGCCATCGTCAAGCGCGAAGAGGACGGCATCGTCCTCATCGACGAGGACCGCTGCCGCGGCTACCGCTTCTGCATGGAGGCGTGTCCGTACAAGAAGATCTACTTCAACCATGTGAAGAAGGTCGCGCAGAAGTGCATCTTCTGTTTCCCCCGCGTCGAGCAGGGCGTGGCGCCTGCGTGCTCGCGCATGTGCCCGGGGCGGGTGCGCTTCGTGGGCTACAAGGACGACGAGAACGGCCCGATCTGGAAGCTGGTCGAGAAGTACAAGGTGGCGATCCCGCTGCACCCTGAGTTTGGGACGGATCCCAACATTTTCTACGTGCCGCCGATCGCCCCGCCGCGCTACGACGAGGCGGGCAACGCTCTCCCCGACTTCGTGCTGCACAGGCCGCCT
>CAYGXT010000645.1:0-2051 GCA_964353695.1 uncultured Myxococcaceae bacterium | reverse complement strand
GTCGTCCCTGCCGGACGATCCGCCTTCGATTGTGACGCCGCCGCCGGGCCCTGCGAGCGCAATGCTGTCGACTCCGGCGCGGGTGGGCGAGCTCCGCGCGTATCACAGCCACGCCACCGAGCATCGCGTGCTGCGCGGCTCGTGGTCTCGCATCGGTCCCTGCACCGACTGGGTGCGCGTATGCGCTGCCCTCGTGGACGGCGCTCCGCTCTCGCCGTTCGAGCGCGTGGCGGCCTGCGCCGATTTCGGAAACGGCATCGGCGCGGCCCTTCCCTTCGAATCCTTCCGCTTCCTGAACGCCGACCTGACGCTTCAGCTCCACCGCCTGCCCAAAGGTGATTGGGTCTGTCTGGATTCCGTGACCTACCCGGATGCGAACGGCGTCGGCGCGGCCGAGAGCACTCTCTTCGACGAGCAGGGCCGCATCGGGCGCGCGCTCCAGAGCCTGCTGATCGAGCGGCGGTAGAGCCGGGGCCGTCCCCTTTCGGGATCGGGGACGGGGGCTAATGTCCTTGTATCGGGGACCACCGCCGTACCTAATCGAGGCTTGGCAGCTCCCTGCCCTCCCCCGGTGCGGTGCCGGCGGTTTGGGTTCGCGCAGGGGACATACGCCATGGTCCGAATGAGCAAGCTCACCGACTACGCCATTGTCCTGCTGACGCTTTTAGCGACGGACGAGAGCGCCACGACGCATAACGCACGCGAGGTGGCCGCCCGTGCGCGCCTGCCCTTCCCGGTAGTCAGCAAGATCCTGAAGGCGCTCGCGCGCGCCGGGCTTCTGGTTTCTCACCGCGGCGCCAAGGGAGGCTACGCGCTGGCCCGGCCGCCGGAGGAGATCTCCGTGGCCGACGCGATCCGGGCCATGGAGGGCCCGATTGCGCTCACGGAATGCGCCGCGGGAGGGGGCCAATGCCAGCAGGAACTGACCTGCGAGGTCCGCTCGCCCTGGCAGCGCGTGAACGATCTGGTCCGCGATCACCTCGAGCAGGTGCCGCTGACCGAGCTGCTGCCTCGCGCGGAGCTGAGCGGCAGCGTGCCCGTGCGGCTCGGCGGCCCGGCGAACTGAGCCGAGGAGGAGCTTCGTGACCACCCCCGAGTCTCTAGAGCACCTCGCCAGCCGCGAGTACAAGTGGGGCTTCGTCACGGACATCGAGGCGGATTCGCTTCCGCCCGGCGTCTCGGAGGACGTGATTCGCCTGATCTCGTCCAAGAAGGGCGAGCCCGAGTGGCTGCTCGAGTGGCGGCTCAAGGCCTACCGGCGCTGGCTTACGATGCCCGAACCGAAATGGTCGACGGTCAAGTTCCCGCCGATCGACTATCAGGCCATCGTCTACTACTCGGCGCCGAAGCAGCAGAAACGGCTCGAGAGCCTGGACGAGGTAGACCCGAAGCTGCTCGAGACCTACGAGAAGCTCGGCATCCCGCTCGGCGAGCAGAAACGTCTCACGGGCGTAGCGGTGGACGCCGTCTTCGACAGCGTCTCGGTTGCGACGACCTTCCGCGAGGAGCTGTCGAAGAAGGGTATCCTCTTCTGCTCGTTTTCCGACGCTGTGAAGGAGCATCCGGAGCTCATCCGCCGCTACCTCGGCTCGGTCGTTCCCTACGCCGACAACAAGCACGCCGCGCTCAACTCGGCGGTCTTCACCGACGGCTCCTTCGTCTACGTGCCGAAGGGCGTGCGCTGCCCGATGGAGCTCTCGACCTACTTTCGAATCAATGCCGCCAACACGGGGCAGTTCGAGCGCACGCTCATCATCGCGGACGAGGGGAGCTACGTCTCCTACCTCGAGGGCTGCACGGCGCCGCAGCGCGACGAGAACCAGCTGCATGCGGCGGTGGTCGAGCTGGTGGCGCTGGAGCGCGCCGAGATCAAGTACTCGACGGTGCAGAACTGGTATCCGGGTGACGCCGAAGGCCGCGGCGGGATCTACAACTTCGTGACCAAGCGCGGAAAATGCGCCGGCCGTGCGTCGAAGATCTCGTGGACGCAGGTCGAGACAGGATCTGCCATCACCTGGAAGTATCCGAGCTGCATCCTGGTCGGCGACGAC
>CAYGXT010000644.1:0-2053 GCA_964353695.1 uncultured Myxococcaceae bacterium | reverse complement strand
TATGCCGAGAGGCTGCTGGACGACCTCGACGAGCTCGACTGGCCCGAGCCCATCAAGAAGCAGCAGCGCGACTGGATCGGGCGGAGCGAGGGAGCACACGTACGCTTCGCGCTGGAAGGGCATCCCGGCCGCGAGCTCGAGGTCTTCACGACGCGCCCCGACACCCTCTTCGGCGCCACCTACATGGTACTCGCACCCGAACATCCGTGGGTTAGCGAGATCGCGACGCCGGGCCGCCGGGCCAGCGTCCTGGCCTACGTCGAGGCCGCGCAGCGCAAGAGCGAGCGCGTGCGCCTGGCGGAGGCAAAGGAGAAGACAGGTGTCGACACGGGAGCGCGGGCGACGAACCCGTGCACCGGCGAGTCGATCCCGATCTGGATCGCCGATTACGTGCTGGCCGGCTACGGCACGGGCGCCATCATGGCCGTGCCGGGCCACGACCAGCGCGACTTCGACTTCGCGCGCAGCTTCGGGCTCGAGATCCGCGAGGTCGTGGCCGGCGGAGACGTCTCAGCGCAGGCGTACACCGAAGACGGCGTGGCCGTGAATTCGGGCCTGCTCGACGGCCTCGCGACAGCCGAGGCGAAGACGCGCATGATCGCGTGGCTCGAGGAGAAGGGCCTCGGAAAGGGCTCCATCACCTACAAGCTCCGCGACTGGCTCTTCAGCCGACAGCGCTACTGGGGCGAGCCCTTCCCGCTGCTTCACTTCGACGACGGCACGCAGCGGCTGCTGCAGGACGACGAGCTCCCGCTGCTGCTCCCCGACCTCGACGACTTCCGTCCGGCGCAGGACGGCGGCACGCCGCTGGAGCGCGCGCGAGAGTGGATCGAGACGAACGACCCCGTGACAGGCCGCCGGGCACGCCGCGATCCGAACGTGATGCCGCAGTGGGCCGGGAGCTGCTGGTACTACCTGCGCTTCTGCGATCCGCGCAATGAAAGCGCCGCGTTCTCGCCGGAGTCCGAGCGCTACTGGATGCCCGTCGATCTGTATGTCGGCGGCGCCGAGCACGCCGTGCTGCATCTGCTCTACGCACGCTTCTGGCATAAGGTGCTCTTCGACGCGGGCCTCGTCCATACGAAGGAGCCGTTCCAGAAGCTCGTCAACCAGGGGATGATCCTCGGCTTCAGCTACCGCTACTGGGACGACAACCTGGCGGACGATCCGAACGTCGCGACACGCTGCTACCCGAGCTCGGCCGTGCGCATGGAGGGCGAGCACACCGTTTCTCTGGCGACGGGCCAGGAGCTGAAGGCGCGTTGGGTATCGATCCAGCAGGTGCGCTGGGGGCCTGACAGGACGCCGCTGCACCCGACCGAGGACGACCTCGTGCTCGAGGAGATCGTCGAGAAGATGTCCAAGAGCCGCGGCAACGTGATCAACCCAGACGAGGTGATCGCTTCGCATGGTGCAGACTCGATGCGGCTCTACGAGATGTTCATCGGTCCGCTGGAGAAGGCCGCGCCCTGGTCCACCGAAGGGATCCAGGGCGTCTATCGCTTCCTGCAACGTACCTGGCGCCTGCTCGTAGACGAGGAGAGCGTCGGCGAGCCACTGCGCGAGCTCGTCCCCGGCGCCGGAACGCCCGAGCAGGCGAGACTCGTCGCAACGGCGGTGGCGGGCGTGACCGGGGATATCGAGAGCCTGTCCTTCAACACCGCCATCTCGAAGCTGATGGTGCTGGTGCGAGACGTGGCGAAGGAGCAGCCTCTGCCGCGCGAGGCGGCCGAGACCCTGCTCATGCTCCTCTCTCCCTTCGCGCCGCATCTGGCCGAGGAGCTCTGGCAAAGGCTCGGCCATGAGCGCTCGATCGCTTTCGAGCCCTGGCCCGTGGCGGATCCGAGACTGCTCGTGGCCGAGACGATCACGCTTGCGGTGCAGGTGAACGGCAAGCGCCGCGACGAGATCGAGGTACCGACGGGCGCGAGCGAGGACGAAGTGCGAAGCGCCGCGCTGGCCGCGCCGAACGTGGTGCGCCACCTCGAGGGACGGACACCAAAGAAGGTCATCGTAGTCCCCGGCCGCCTCGTCAACATCGTCGGCTGAGGCA
>CAYGXT010000643.1:0-2053 GCA_964353695.1 uncultured Myxococcaceae bacterium | reverse complement strand
CACCGGCACGTGCCGCTCCCTGCCGCTAAGTGCCGGTGTAACCCCGTGAATTAGCGTCGCCGCGAGCGCTGCTTACGGTCTGGCAGTCTTGGGGTCGGGGGTTCGAGCCCCCCCAGCTCCACCAAGTAATCCGAGGGGTTGGCGCTGTGCGTCAGCCCCTCGTCTTTTTCGTGTGTCGGACATCTACCTCCTCAGCTCCTGCAGCATGCGCGCCTCGATCTCCTCGAGGTCACTGCCGAAGGCGCGCGCGAGGGCGCGGTCGAGCTTTCCGCTGCGGACGAGCGCGCGCCAGAACTTGAGCAGAGAACGCTCGCCGTGGTGGCGCGCGAGATGGGCCACGAAGGCCCGCGACTCGAGGTAGGCAAGCCCGGCCGTGTGCGGCTCTAGAGACGCAAAGCTCGGGCCGAGAAGCGCCGGCAGCGGTAGCCAGTCAGCACTGAGCCCGGCACGCTCCAGCAGCGCGGCCTCGTAGGGCTCGAGGATCGGGAGCCCGAGGGCGCGGCGTGCGAACCACTCGGCGAGGCCCTCGTTCACCAGCGCCGGCAGCACGAGCGAGGGCGCCGCAGCATCGAGCGCGGCATGGACATACTCGTGATGCAGCACCCGCGTGAGCTCCGCCGTAAGCCGCAGGTCGCCGCGCACACGGATGCTGCCTGCGTAGAAGCCTGCCACCTGGAACGCCGCAAGCTGCGCGAACTGCGCGTCGAATACCGCCGGATCGTAGACGGTCACCACGACGCGGCGCCGGGGGTCGAGTCCGAGGATCTCGCGCAGCCCGTCGTGTGCAGACTCGAGCGACGCCAGCACCTCGCGCTCGAACTGATCGGAGCCGCGCCAGCCCGTGCGATGATCGATCGCGACGTCCTGGTAGAGGACGAAGTTCTCCGAGCTTCGCCGCTCGAAGCGGCCGTCCGGCCCCGAGCTGCGCGCTTGCCCCGGCGCGGCCGCCAGCAGCAGGACGGCGAGAACCACCGCGGCCCGCACCCTAGCTTCCACCGGGCCCGCGCTCGAGCGAGAGCTCGCCGGAGGCCTCCCGCGCCGACGGGAGCCGCCCGCGAAGCGCCTCGAGCGACCGCAGCCCGGAATGGTCGAGGGCGACCGGCAGGGGCCGCTCGTAAACGGCTACTTCCGCCAGATTTTTTCGCCACAAAACCCGCGCGGAGGCCACTATAATCATGAGGGCCATGCTAGCTCCCCCGGGCGTGGGCCGGATCCGGCCTCTTGAGGCCGAACCGTCCCTGGGAGGCCGCCGGGAATTGACAAAACGACACTTTACGATTCAGATTCTTTGGTGCTAGTCTTCCGCCGTCTCTACTCCATCGAGGGGAATTGAATATGCGCCGTCTCTCAATCGCCGCAGCCCTGATGACACTTATGCTCGCGGGATCTGCGCTTGCGTTTGCCAGCCCGGCGGCCCGCGATGGCGCGGCCTCGACGGTGCCGGAACCCACTGCTGCAGTGTTGTTTGCAGTGGGAATCGGCATCAGCGCTTGGTCCATCCGCCGCAACCGCAAGCGCTCCTAGTCCGCTTCGGCGCCACCTCCGCCTCTCTCTGGGGAGTGGCGCACGTGTGCGCTGACCCTCCGATCGTGACCGGGCGAGCGTGACCGAAGACGAAGCGAAGCAGCTTCTGCTGGTCCGCGCCGTGGAGGAAGAGGATCCGGCGCTCGTCCTTCCCGAGGTGCGCGCGGAGGCCTGGTTTGCGGCCGGACAGCGCGACGACCTCGCCGCTTTCTGCCTGCGCCGGGCGGCATTTCTCTTCGAGAGGCTGCCCGAAGCTCCGCGTCGGATGCTGAGCTTCGCGCTCCCACCGCCCGGCCTCGCCCTCGTCGTCTTCGTTGCGGCCGCCGGCCTCGGGCTCGCGAGCAACGGGCTCAGCGGCGGGAGCATCCACATCCTCGCCAACCCCGTAACCGCTCTCCTGCTCTGGAACCTCGCCGTGTACGCCGTCCTGGTGGCAGCGCGTGCGCGCAGGCCCGCAGCAGTCCCGGCCGGCTCAGTCGCAGCGACGCCGCTCCGGCCCCTGCTCTCGGTCCTGGGCCGCGCCGGGCGG
>CAYGXT010000642.1:0-2054 GCA_964353695.1 uncultured Myxococcaceae bacterium | reverse complement strand
GGATCGTCAGATGCAACGTCGCGCTGCGGCGGGTACTCGAGGTCTATCCAGGGGAGTGCAGCGTGACGTTGCATCTGACGATCCCGGGCGAGAGCGAGACGGTGCTCGCCCTCTGCGCTCCGGGCGGCGTGCGTCCGGTGGCGGGTCTGCTGCGGGATCTGGACGCTCTCTTCGGGCGGCCCGTGACGGACCTGTCGCTATGAGGCGCCTGATGGGGGGGGCGTGCCTGCTCGCGCTCGCGCTGGCCTTGCCTGCGGCGGCACAGCAGAAGTGGGTCGAGGCCGCCGGCGTGGCCCGCGCCGAGCCGGGCGAGGGCCTTGGCGGGCCGGGACGGCAGGCAGCTCTGCGCGCCGCGCTGGCCGAGGCCGTGCAGCAGGTGGCGGTGGAGCTGCTGATGGCATCCGAGACGGCTCCCGGCAAGCCGCCGCCGGATCCGGCCGCTCTCGCGGAGAAGGCGGCCCGCGCCCTCGGCGGGGATCCGACGATCTACGTCGCGCGTTTCCAGATCCGCGAGGATCGCGGCGTGCAGCCGCGGCTGTTGCTGGCCGACCCCGACGCGAAGGCGGAGTACCAGCTGGTCGTGATGGCCCAGGTGGACGTGGAAAAGGTGCGCCAGCGCGTGGGCGCGAGGGCCGGGGCGCCGCCGGGCGCCCAGGAAGGTGGCCCCGCGACCAAGGCCCCCCCCACGGCGCCCGCCGAGGCGGCGGAGAAAGCGGAGGAGAAGCCGGCGGACGGCAGCTTCTCGAGCTTCGAGCTGGAGCTCGAGCAGATCACGTCCTATCGCGAGCTTGCGGCGGTGCGTGAGGCGCTGCTCGGGAAGCTGGGGGCCCGCCGGGCTTTGCCCGTAGAGTTCAGCCGGGGCCGTGCCGTGCTCAGCGTCGAATCCCCGATCCCGGCTCCGGCCCTGGCGGCCGCGCTCGGCCGGGCGCTCGAGGGCCAGCTCGGTGTGGAGCCGCTTCCGGCAGCGCAGGGAGCTCCCGAGGGCAGACTTCGCCTTCGCATCCGCGTGCCCTTGACCTCCTCGACGGCTCCTTCCGGATTGACACGGTAGAGCCAAAACGGTATTGACTGCGCGACGTTAGCCAGCACAGGCACGTAGCTCAGTGGGAGAGCACCACCTTGACACGGTGGGGGTCGGCGGTTCAATCCCGCCCGTGCCTACCATTTCGGCCTCGGTTCGCACGTGCACGCGCAACCGCGAGAAAAGGCGTTCTTGACTTCTATGCCGCCCGCGCGTTCATGAGCGAGATCCAGATTCGATTGCCCGATGGCAAGACGCTCACGCTGCCGGCGGGGTCGAGCGCTCTCGCGGCCGCTGAGCGGATCGGCCAGGGCCTCTTGCGCGCGGCCCTGGCGGGCCGCGTGGCGGGCAGGATCGTCGATCTGCGGGCTCCTCTCGAGGACGGTGTCGCTCTCGAGATCGTGACGGCGAGGGATCCTGCCGGTAGCGAGGTGATCCGGCATTCGGCTGAGCATGTGATGGCAGACGCCGTGAAGCGCCTCTTTCCCACGGCGCAGGTGGACGTTGGGCGCAGCGACCACTCGGAGAAGTTCCAGTACGACTTCCTGGTGGAGCGTCCCTTCACGCCGGAGGACCTGGTCGCGATCGAATCCGAGATGGCGAAGATCCTCGCCGAGAAGTCGAGCTTCACGCGGGAGGAGGTCACTCGCGAGGAAGCGCGGCGGGTCTTCGAGCAGCTCGGCGAGACGCTGAAGGTGTCGCGTCTCGGCGACATTCCGGATGGGCAGCCGATCACGCTCTTCCGTCACGGGAGCTTCGTCGACCTTTGCCGTGGTCCGCACGTGCAGCGCACCGATCAGATCGGAGCCTTCAAGCTGCTCGAGATCGGCGGGTCGTATTGGCGTGGTGACGAACGCAATCCGATGCTCCAGCGCATCTACGGTATCGCCTTCGCCACCCGCAAGGAGCTCGATCTCCATCTCGAGCGCCTCGAGGAAGCGAAGCGCCGAGATCACCGCCGTCTCGGCGCCGAGCTCGACCTCTTCCATCTCGACCCGATCTCGCCGGGATCGCCCTTCTACCATCCCAAGGG
>CAYGXT010000641.1:0-2063 GCA_964353695.1 uncultured Myxococcaceae bacterium | reverse complement strand
CGACCGTCTCGAATCCCGCTGCGTTCAGGTCCTGGAGCTTCTGGCCGATTATCCCTATCTCGAGCGCGAGGATATCCAGGCAGCGCTCACCTACGCCGCCTGGCGAACGGAAGAGGTCGAGGTTCCCCTCCGCCCCCGATGAAGATTCCGATCGACGTCAACCTGCCGCCGGCCTGGGTGGAAGAGCTGTGTGCGGGCGGATTCGAGGCCCTGCACTGGACTGCCGTCGGGCCACCGACGGCCAGCGACATCGAGCTGATGGCCTTCGCGCGATCACACGGCTACGTCGTGTTCACCCACGACCTCGACTTCGGCAGGCTGCTGGCGCTCACGCGCGAGAGCGGTCCCAGTGTGCTGCAGGTGCGGACACAGAACGTGCTCCCCGACCCCAGCGAATCCGCGCGACGATTCAACGCGGGCCGCGCCGCCCCCGGCCCCACCCCGGTCTCAGCCCGCGCTACGCCGCTCCGCGCGTCTGCAGCTCGACGAAGCGGCGGTAGGCGCCCCCCTCGAGGGCCATCAGCTCGTCGTGGCTGCCGCGCTCGAGGATGCGGCCTTCCTGCAGGAAGCAGATCTGGTCCGCGGCCCGCACGGTGGAGAGGCGGTGCGCGATCACCAGTACCAGACGGGTCTTGCTGGCTTCGCGTAGCGAAGCGACCAGACGCTGCTCCGTGTCGGAGTCGAGGGCCGACGTCGGCTCGTCGAGGATCAGGATCGGGGCGTTGCGTACCAGGGCCCGTGCGATCGAGAGCCGCTGCTTCTGGCCCACCGAGAGCTTGCCACCGCTGCGTCCGAGCCGCGTGCGGTAGCCCTCGGGCAGGCGCTGGATGAACTCGTCTGCGCCGGCCAGGACGGCCGCACGCTGGACCTCGAGCTCGGAGGCGTCGGGCCGGCCCAGTCGGATGTTGCCCTCTACGGTGTCGTCAAAAAGAACGGTCTCCTGGAACACGAAGGAGATTTGCGCGCGCAGCGACTCGAGGGCGAGCTCCTCGAGATCCGTGCCATCCAGGCGTACGCGGCCCGCAGTCGGCGACAGGAAGCGCGGAATCAAGTACGCGAGCGAGGTCTTCCCGGCGCCTGCCGGGCCGACGAGCGCCGTCACGCGGCCCACGCTTGCTTCGAGGCTGACATCGCGCAGCGCGCAGGTTCCGTCGGGATAATCGAGGCAGACGTTCTCGATCCGAAGCCCCTCGCGCACGGGCGGCAGAGGCTTTGCCCCGGGATGGTCCTTCTCCCCGGGCAGGTCCATCAGGAAGAAGACGCGATGCAGGCCGATGGACGATTCCTGCAGCCGGATCCAGAGCGCGCCGAGATCGACGCAGGAGCCGACGATCAGCAGGAAGTAGATGAAGAGCACGGCGAAGTCGCCCGGCGAGAGCGCGCCTTGGATCACGAGATCCGTCACGTACAGGAAGACGAAGCCGCCGAGCAGCACGCCGGGGACGGCGCCGGCGAGGGTGGCGAAGATGCCGATCCGTAGCAGCTCGCGGAAGGTCGAGAAGCCGGCCCAGCTATCGTCGTCGAAGCGCCTGCGCTCGCGATCTTCGCCGCCGAGGCTCTGCACGGCGAGGATGTTCGCGAGGCCTTCCTCGCTGGACGAGGTCGTATTCGCGCCGGCCTTGCGGGCGCGCTCGGCATTGCGCCGCACGAGCCCCGTGAAGGGAAGCGTCGCCGCGAAGACGATCGGGATGAAGGCGAGCCCGCACAGCGCGAGGAGCGGATGATCGCCGTAGACGAGCGCGATCATCCCCGCCACGATCCCCACGTTGAGCGGCGCGGCGATGGGCGTGAGCAGCAGCCGGTAGCAGGTCTCGGTGATGCTCGGCGTGTCGTACATCACGCGGTAGACCGCATCGCCGATGCGCTCGTCGTCGAAGGCAGTCATCGGGAGCGAGTGGATGCGCTCGAACAGCCTCGAGCGGTAGTGATGGTTGAGGTCCTGGGTCAGGCGGATCGTCCAGCGGAAGTCGAAGTAGCCCAGCAGCCCACCCGCCAGGCTGAAGCCCGCATTGGCCTGGTTCTCGGTGCGTGTCGCGATGTCCTGACCGCCGGCGAGATAGGCG
>CAYGXT010000640.1:0-2076 GCA_964353695.1 uncultured Myxococcaceae bacterium | reverse complement strand
CCGCGGGGCTTGCACGGCCGCGGTCCGGGGACGTAAGATGCGCGGCGCGGGTGGGCCGCTAGCTCAATTGGCAGAGCAAGGGACTCTTAATCCCTAGGTTGTAGGTTCGATTCCTACCGCGCTCACCACTTTCTCTCCTCTCTCCCGTGCGGGCGGCGCGCGTTGACGCCCCCAGCCCTCCCGCCTACGCTTTAGGGGCCGACGGGTCTTGCACACGCCGGGGTGGCGGAATTGGCAGACGCGGTGGCCTTAGGAGCCACCGTCCGTAAGGACGTGCAGGTTCGAGTCCTGTCCCCGGCACGTCCGGCGGAGCGCCGCGGAAGAATTCATGACGACGGCGGCGCAAGAAACGAAGAACGCAATCAAGAGCGCGATTAAGAGCGGGATCGACGTCCGTGTGACCGAGATCAGCCCGGTCGTGCGTACGCTCGAGATCGAGGTGGAAGGCAAGCGCGTAGCGCATGCCTTCGAGCGCGCCTACCGCGATCTGGGCCGCAAGGTGCGAGTGCGCGGCTTTCGCCCGGGCAAGGTGCCGCGCTCGGTCCTCGAGCGGCTCTATGGGCCGTCCATTCTCGAGGATGTGGAGCGGGGCCTCGTGGCCGAGACGCTGCCCGAGGCCGTGGCCCAGGCCGGGTTGCAGCCGGTAGCCGAGCCGACAGTCGAGACCCAGCCGCCGACCGATGCCATGCCCTTTCGCTACAGCGCTCGCATCGAGGTGAAGCCGGTCCTGACCCTTCCCCCGATACGGGGCCTGCCCGCCGTGAAACCCTCCGCGGAGATCCGCTTCGAAGAGGTGGAAGAGCAGCTAGAGACGCTGCGCCAGCGGAAGGCGCCGCTGGTGGAGGAGCCCGAGGGCTCGGCCGCAGCCCGGGGCAACGTGCTCAGCATCGACTTCGTCGGCAACCTCGACGGCAAGCCCTTCGAGGGAGGCACGGGGCAGGACGTCGAGCTCGAGCTCGGCTCGGGCCGCTTCATCCCCGGCTTCGAAGAGCAGCTCGAGGGGGCCCACGCGGGCGAAGACCGCGAGCTTCGGGTCCGCTTTCCGGACGCCTACGGCAACGCAGAGCTGGCCGGTAAGGAAGTGGTCTTCCAGGTCCACGTAGCGGCCCTCAAGCGCCGGGAACTGGCGGAGCTCGACGATGAGTTTGCCAAGGATGTGGGCGACTTCTCGAGCCTGACCGAGCTGCGCGCGCGGATCCAGGCCGATATCCAGGCCACCCGCGAGCGCGAGGCCGAGACGGCCTTGAAGCGCTCCGTCCTCGACGCGCTGCTGGCCCGGGCACCCTTCGACGTCCCCCCGGGAATGGTCGACCGCCGCCTCCAGCGCCGGCTCTCGGCCGCCCATCGCCAGCTCGAGAGCAGTGCCCCCGAGGAAGCCCTCCACCAGCAGCTCGACCGATGGGCCGTGGAGTGGCGCCCCCTGGCCGAGCGGGAGGTGAGGGAAGCCCTGCTCCTCGAGGCCGTGGCAGTGCAGGAAGGGCTGACGGCCGAGGACGCCGAGCTCGAGGCGCGGCTCGATGCCATGGCGAAGCAGCAGGGCGTCGAGCCCGCGAAGCTGCGCAAGGCCTACCAGGAGGCCGATCTGCTCGAGGCCGTGCGCGTCCAGATCCTCGACGAGAAGGCCCTCGATCTCCTGGTCCGCGAGGCCCGAATCGAAGCGCCGCCGGCCGCGTAGCGCGGGCCCTGCGCATGCGAGAAGTGTCCGGCAAAGCCGGAGAAGCACGGAGAGATTAATGCCCTTTATTCCGATCGTGGTCGAGCAAGACCACCGCGGCGAGCGCGCCTACGACATCTACTCCCGGCTGCTCCGGGACCGGATCATCTTCCTCGGCCACGAGATCACGGACGACGTCGCCAACCTCGTGATCGCTCAGCTGCTCTTTCTCGAGGCGGAAGATCCCGAGAAGGACATTCACATGTACGTGAACTCGCCCGGGGGGGCCGTCACCGCGGGGCTCGCCATGTACGATACGATGCAATATGTGCGGCCCGACATCACGACGCTCTGCGTCGGCCAGGCGGCCTCCATGGCCGCCGTGCTGCTGGCGGCGGGCGCTGCCGGCAAGCGCTTTGCGC
>CAYGXT010000639.1:0-2076 GCA_964353695.1 uncultured Myxococcaceae bacterium | reverse complement strand
CGAGCCCGCGCTCGACGGACGACAGCAACGCAGCGAGCGCAGCCGCGATGCGATCGTGCGGGCGCTCTTCGATCTGATCGGTAAGGGCGTTCTTCAGCCCACGGCGCAGCAGGTCGCCGAGATCGCGGGCGTCGGCATCCGCAGCGTGTTCCGCCATTTCGCAGACATGGAGAGCCTGTTCACCGAGATGGACACGCGGCTGCAGGCCGATGCGGTGCCGATCCTGCGCGCCGATCCGCCCCCCGGCAGTGTCGAGAAACGCGCGCGCGCCCTCGCCGAGTGCCGCATCGACTTCTTCGAGCGCATCGCGCCGTACATGCGCTCGGCGACGCTGCAGCGCTGGCGCTCGGCGTTTCTGCAGGGTCAGCACGGCATCCTGGTCCGCGCGTTGCGTGCCGATCTGGAGCGCTGGCTCCCGGAGCTGCGCCGGGCGCCGGTCGACCTCGTCGACGCGCTCGACCTCGTGCTCTCGTTCGAGGCCTGGGATCGCCTGCGCACGGAGCAGCGGCTCGGCCGGAACCGCGCGCGTGACGCGCTGGTGCGCGCAGTGCTCGCCGTGTGCGCTCCCCTGATTCGCTGATCGAGCGGAGCGCCCTATAGCTCATCACGCCAAGCCCGTCCGGCCAGGCGGAGCCCGGCCGAGCCGGTAGCGAAACCCACCAGCGTCGCTCCGCTCGGTTCACGATGCGCGAAATGCGCAGCCCCAGCGTGGGTGCCCCTTCTCGCGCCGTGGCCGCTCGGGCGAACCTCCTTCCGGTGGGTGGTGGGATTACGAAATCGCCAGCTTGCGACCGGCCACCGCGGCCTTCTTCGCGAGTTTGAGCTCGAGGACGCCGTTGTCGTACTTCGCCTCACTGGCGCCTTCGTCTATTTCGGCCGGCAGTACGAAGCCCCGGTAGGCGCTCCCGTAGTAGCGCTCGGAGCGCAGAAGTCGCTCGCCGTCCTTCTTCTCGCTCTCGCGCTTGACCTCCGCGGAGATCGAGACCTGATTGCCCTCGATCGTCACATGGATGTCCTCCTTCTTGACACCCGGGATCTCGGCATGAACGACATACCCCTTGTCGTTCTCGCTGACATCCACCTTGATGCTCACCGGAGCATCCGCTTCCCGGCGCACCGGAGCGAAAAACCCGCGGAACAGGTCATCGACGCCACTCTCAGCGAAAGGATCGTAGACTTGAACTCGCCTCATGGGGGCCTCCTGTGGTTGCGATCGTTCGGGCTCGGGGGACCGGCGCCGTCGCGGGACTGGCCCGCCCGCTCCTATGCACTCAAGATGGACACCCGCGCCTGCGTTTCAAGGCCCTTCTTTGCGCTTGAGCCTCGCAGCGGACGATCGTAGAGCCGTCTGCGCCGACGAGCGGCCACGATCACCGCGGGCACCGAGGCCGGAGCCGGAGGCGGTGCGCGACCTGACACGCGTACGAGAGGCCGGCAAGCGGGATCAGGCCTGGCTGCGGCAGCGGCTATGCGAGCCCCCGAATCAGCCCTGGAAGCCTCCCCCTCCCCCTCCACACGGGGAGGCAGGCTCTCCACGGGGAAGTTGCGAGAATAGGTGTTCCCGGTCGTGATCTCAGCGCGCCCGCTAGCTTCTCCTGCGCGTATCACGCTGCCCGGCCCCGCTACACGACTGGAGGTTGACCGTGGACACCTTTGCCCCGTTCCTGCCGATCAGTCCGTATCTGGAACGACCGCCCGACGTGCAACCGGCGCTCGACGCGGACATTGATGCCGATGTCGCCATCGTGGGAGGCGGGCTGACGGGCCTGTCGACAGCTCTGGCGTTGAAGCGCGCCGGCGTGAATCCCGTACTGATCGAGCGCGAGTTCTGCGGCTTTGGCGCGAGTGGTCGCAACGCCGGGCACCTGACACCGAAGATTGGCAAGGACATGCCGACACTACTCACGCTGTTTGGCGAGGAGCGTGCAGGAGCGCTCGTGCGCTTTGCGGACCACTGTGTGCATCGGACCGAGCAGGTGATCGACGAACTCGGCGTGGATTGCGACTACCTGCCTTCGGGAAACATCATGACCGTCGTGCACCCGAAACAGGAGAAGCGGCTGCGCCGCGCCGCTG
>CAYGXT010000638.1:0-2078 GCA_964353695.1 uncultured Myxococcaceae bacterium | reverse complement strand
TGGAGCAGGCCTTCTTCGCTCTCGACGCCGCCGTCGAGCGCGTATGCAGCGCCGAGGTGCCCATGCCGTATGCGCGCCAGATGGAGGAGGCTGCCCTGCCGCAGGCGGCCAGCATCGCCGCGGCCGCGCGCCGCGCGGTGGGAAACCGTGGCTGATCTTCTCATGCCGCGGCTCGGCGCCGACATGGAGGCCGGCACGTTGCTCGAATGGCACGTGAAGCCGGGTGACCGCGTACGCCGCGGCGATCTGATGGCGCTGGTCGAAACCGACAAGGCGGCCATCGAGATCGAGTGCTTCGAGGACGGTGTGGTGCAGGAAATCCTCGTACCCCCGGGCACGAAGGTGCCGGTGGGAACGCCGCTCGCGCGGCTGGGCACGGCTGCGGCGGCTGCCACGCCGCAGCAGCCGGCAGCAGCCACGGCTCTCGCTCCACCTCTCCCCTCCTCGCAACCGACACCCGAACGTGTCGTCCCTGCCCCCACGGCCAGCCGGGTCCACGCCTCGCCGCTCGCGCGGCGCGCCGCCGCGGAGCTCGGCGTAGACCTGGCGCAGGTACACGGCCATGGTCCGGACGGAGCCATCCTGCTCGCGGACGTGGAGAGGGCGGCGAGCCCCGCAGCAGCGCCACGAGAGGCCGAAGCCGCGCGCGCCGAGATCTCGCCCGTCCCCGGGCCGGCCACCGACGCGGATCGCGCGGCGGCCATGCGGCGAGCCATCGCGGCCGCCATGACGCGCTCGAACCGTGAGATCCCGCACTACTACCTGGGCACCTCCATCGACTTCTCGCGGGCGCAGCGCTGGCTCGATGCCGAGAACGCGCAGCGTCCCGTGACGCAGCGCCTGCTCCCAGCCGTCCTGCTGCTGAAGGCCGTAGCGCTTGCGCTGCGCGAGGTCCCGGAGCTGAATGGCTTCTTCCGTGACGGCGCCTTCCTCCCCGGCGAAGGCATCCACGTCGGCGTCGCGATCTCGCTGCGCCAGGGCGGCCTCGTGGCGCCGGCCCTGCACGATACCGACCGACAGAGCCTCGGCGATCTCATGCGCGCGCTGTCCGATCTCGTGCGCCGCGCACGCTCGGGCGGTTTGCGCGGCTCCGAGGTGACGGACGCCAGCATCACCGTGACGAATCTCGGGGATCAGGGCGTCGAGAGCGTCTTCGGCGTGATCTACCCGCCGCAGGTGGCGCTGGTCGGCTTCGGCCGAGTGAGCGAGCGCGCCTGGGCGGAGAATGGGCTCGTCGACGCGCGGCCCGTCGTCGGCGCGAGCCTCGCCGCCGACCACCGGACCAGCGACGGACACCGTGGCGCGCGCTTCCTCTCGGCCGTCGACCGGCTGCTCCAGAATCCTGAGGAGCTATGACGCGGAAGGAGCTCGAGGCGATCGTGAAGCGCGTGCTCTCCGGCATCGCGCCCGAGGCGGACCTCGAGACTCTCGATCCCGGTACCGACCTGCGCGAGAGCCTCGACCTCGACTCCATGGACTTCCTCAATTTCCTCGTTGGGCTGCGCGAGGAGACGGGGATCGAGGTGCCCGACGTCGACGTGACGCGCGTTTCAACGCTGGCGAGCTGCCTCGACTATCTCGCCGCGCGCGGGGGGCGCTGAGCGTGGCGCCGCGTCCGGCCTATTTTGCGGGCGCGTGCCGGCCTTCGACCATCGGGACGAATCGCACCGGAAACAGCTCCTGCTCGCGAATTCCGTCCTCGGTCTTCTCGAGCACGCGCAGCCACTGCTCTTCGACGCCGACCGGGAGCACCATGCGGCCGCCGATCCGGAGCTGATCGACGAGTGCCTCGGGCACGTGCTCAGGCGCGGCCGTCACCAGGATACGGTCGAATGGCGCCTTGCCCGGAAGTCCAAGCCAGCCGTCTCCCTCCACCACAACCACCTGCGCGTAGCCGACCTCCGCAAGGCGCTTTCGGGCGCTCTTCGCCAGCTCGGGGACGATCTCGATGCTGGACACGCGGGCACCGAGCTCGGCCAGCACGGCGGCCTGATAGCCGCAGCCGGTGCCGATCTCGAGCACGTTGTCGCCGAGGCCCGGCCCGAGCAGCTCCGTCATCACTGCCACCATGTAGGGCT
>CAYGXT010000637.1:0-2083 GCA_964353695.1 uncultured Myxococcaceae bacterium | reverse complement strand
AGCCGCAGGATGCTGCAAGCGTCGCGGGCACCATCAGCACCAGCGGAGGCACGCCGATGGCTACCGCGGTAGCAGCCAGCACGGGCATGAGCAGCGTCGCGGTCGCCGTGTTGCTGGCGATCTCCGAGAGCAGCGTCGTCAGCACGGCCACGCCGCCTACGACGCCCGGCAGCGGCGCGTGGGCCAGCGAGGCAAGGCGACCGGCGAGCCAGCGGGCGAGTCCCGTCGCCTCGAACGCTCCGGCCAGCGCGAAGCCACCGCCCATCAGCAGCAGCACACCCCAGGGCACGCGCTCCTGCACGGTCTTCCAGTCGAGGAGAGGCGCACGCTGGCCGGGGCGGGCCGCGGCGCCACGTGCCGAGAACAAGAACAGAGACAGACCCACGCCGAGGCCCACGGTCGCGTCGCCTACGAAGCGCGGCTGCGGGAGGAGCTCGGACCATCCGGGCACACGCAGGCTCCCGAGCTCGAGCGGCGCCCGGAAGAGCCAGAGCAGGGCGGCAGACGCGAACGCAAGCAGCACGAAGCGCTCGCCCTGGCTCATGGCTCCCAGCCGCTCGCGCTCGGCCGCCACCGTGGCGCGGCTTCCGGCACCGAAGCTGAACCGCGCCAGCTTTGTCTCGGGGGCGAGCCGCAGCAGGATCGGATAGCACAGGGCCACGAGACAGACGGCCACCGGCAGGCCGAGCCCCATCCACTGCAAGAAGCCGATCTCCGGCCCGCCGGGCAGCAACTCGCGTGCGGCTCCCACCAAGATGAGGTTCGGCGCCGTGCCGACGAGTGTGCCCATGCCGCCGAGGCTCGCACCGTAGGCGATGCCGAGCATGAGGGCAGCGCCGAGGCTCCTCTCCGCCGCTCGGCGGGCCTCCGGCCCTGGCTGCCCGTCGAGCGTCGCCTCCGCCACCAGGTGTTCCACGACGGAGACGCCGACCGGGAGCATCATCAGCGTCGCCGCCGTGTTGTTCATCCACATCGAAAGGGCGGCCGTCGCTACGAGGAAGCCGAGCACGAGGCGCTGCGGGCTGGTCCCAACTGCGGAGACGAGGGCCAGCGCGATGCGGCGATGCAGGCCCCAACGCTCCATGGCAAGGGCGATCAGGAAGGCGCCGAGAAAGAGAAAGACCACCGGATCGCCGTACTGAGCGCTCACGGCAGCGCCAGGCTGGATCGACAGCAGCGGGAAAAGCACGAGGGGCAGCAGCGAGGTGGCGGCGATGGGCAGCGCCTCGCCGATCCACCAGCAAGCCATCAACACCGTCACGGCCGCCAGCCGCTGCGCGGGCAGAGGCAGGTCGGTCGGAGCCGGCGCGATGAGCACAACGCCCCCGAGCACGAGTCCGAGCCACAGCGCAACACGCTCCCGGCTCACGCGGCGTAGCCTACTGGGCTACGGTCAGCTCGCCCAGACCCCAATGACCCCAAGGCCGGGAGATGCTCGATGCCGCGCTTGACTCCGATGGACGAGTTCTTCGTCCACCAGATTCCCGAGCCGCTCCCCAACGTGGTGACACACCACCAGCATTGGCGGGACAGCCTCTTTTACGTGCTGCATCCCCGCGATCATCTCGGCGACGTCGTCATTCTCACGCTCTCGACGTTCCCCGCCCGCGAGGAGCTCGACTCCCTGCAGCTCGGCAGGGTGGGAGGCACGCTCCAGTACGCCCGACACGCACGCCCCTTCGCCGGAGACCCGCACACCATGGCCTGCGGACCCGTGACGATCGACATCCAGGAGCCGCTGCGTACGGTGCACCTGCGCGTCGACGACGGGCCCGGAGTGCCCGTCGCGATGGACATCACCTTTCGGGGCCGCACGCAGGTCTACGGGCTGCGCCGCGGCACCATGAAGGCCGGCCACGAGACCATCTGGGACCAGAGCCACATGATCCAGTCGGGCGAGTACGAAGGCTGGTTTCGCCACGCCGGAACGACCCATCGGGTCGACGGCTGGTGGGGTCAGCGCGACCACTCCTGGGGGATCCGCGACCACGCTCGCTGCCCGATGTGGCAGTGGCTCGCCATCCAGCTTCCCGATGGCATGTTCGGCGTGTGGAACTGGGAGTATCCAAACGGCGCTCGGGTC
>CAYGXT010000636.1:0-2085 GCA_964353695.1 uncultured Myxococcaceae bacterium | reverse complement strand
CGTCCATGTGCGTGCAGGCATTCGTGAGCTGGCCGCAGAGCTGCAACGCGGCCTGCTCGCCGTGCAGGAGCTGGGAGAGGATGAAGCAGAGTTCGTCGAAGGCCGCAGCCTTCTGCGTCTTCTCATCCTTGCCCATCAGCTTGCAGATCGAGGCGAGGATCGACGCCTCGGGCGTGAGGGTCCACTCGTCCTTCGAGACGGGCACCTGCCAGTCGATGTCCAGCTCGGCGTTCCACTGATTGACCTTGCCCTTCTCGTAGAGCGCGCGGATCTCGGCCATCTGGCTGCTGTAGTCCCAGGTCCAGTGCAGCTGGAGGGGAACCGGGACGTCGATCTGCGCGCGCAGGCGTTCGATCTCCGCCGTGTCCACGAAGTCGATCACCTCGAAGTCGCCGAAGCGCTTCCGATGCTCCTGCATCAGCTTCTCCACGAAGAACCTCCTCGAATCGCCTCGCGGCGGGGACCGCGAGCGGAGCCGCAGCGGACTTTGTACGCGCGCCGCAGGCTACCCGACGCATGGGTCGGAAGCCAAGATAAATAGGCCTCGACGCTGCGTGCGCCCGTGGCGTCCCCAGCGTGCTTCCCCCTACCCTGCAGTCCGATGCCCCTCGAGAGCGACGAAGCCCTGCGAGATCTGCTCGCCCACGTACGCAGCATCGCGGTCGTCGGGATCAAGGCCGGCGCGGACGACGATGCCTTTCGCGTGCCGCTGCACATGCAGGCCTGCGGCTGGCGCATCCTGCCCGTCAGTCCGCGGCTGCACGAGGTGCTAGGCGAGCCCTGTGTGCCGACTCTCGCGCAGGTAGCCGAGCCCATCGATCTCGTGAACATCTTCCGGGCGACTGAGAACGTGCCGGCGCACGTGGAAGAGATCCTCGCCCTCCGGCCGCGCCCTCTCGGCGTCTGGCTCCAGCTCGGCATCCGTCACGACGCGTCGGCAGCGCGCCTCGAGGCAGCCGGCATCGCCGTGGTGCAGGACCGCTGTCTGATGCTCGACCAGCGCCGTCTGGGAGTTCGCCCGGTCGCTGGGGGGGCCGCAACGTGAGCCGCGACGACGGCGCCCGCACCGTCTACTCGAGCCACGCGGGCCGGCTCTGCCCTCGCTGCGGGCGGCCGGCCGCGTCCTGTCGCTGCAGCGCGGCGGCCGCGGCACGCCAGACCATCGTGAGCGATGGCGTCGTGCGCGTGCGCCGCGAAAAGCAGGGACGCGGCGGCAAGACCGTGACGACCATCGCCGGCGTCCCGCTCGGGCCCGATGCTCTTCGAGAGCTGGCCGCCGAGCTCAAGCGGCGCTGCGGGAGCGGGGGCACGGCCAAGGACGGTGTGATCGAGATCCAGGGCGAGCACGTCGAGACCGTGATGGCGGAGATCACGGCGCGCGGCTGGCGCGTCAAGCGCGCCGGGGGCTGAAGGCCCGCCCGCTGCGAGAGACTACTCCCGCTCCCGCCAGCGAAGCGCGCGGCGCTGCAGCCAGCGCACGCCGAACACGTCCACCAGCCCGACGAAGAGCCGGTTCCCGATGCCGTACTTCGACTGGCCGAAACGGCGCGGGCGATGCGTCACCGGCACCTCGATCACGCGCGCGCCATCGAGACGAAGCAGCGTGGGCAGGAAGCGGTGCATGCCCTGGAAGGGGCGAACCCGCTTCAGATAGCTGGTGCGGACCACGCGCAGCGAGCAGCCGACATCCGTCACCGACTCCTGCGTCATCCAGTTGCGAAAGCCGTTCGCGATGCGGGACGAGACACGCCTCGTCAGGCCGTCGCTCCGTTGCACGCGGACGCCGTTGACCACGTCGGCTCCGTCCAGCAGGGCGAGCATGCGGAGAATGTCGGCCGGGTCGTTCTGGAGGTCGGCATCCAGCGTCGCCGTGAACTCGCCCCGCGCCGCCTCGAAGCCCGCTGCCAGCGCGGCCGATTGGCCGTGATTGCCGTCGAGGGCGACCAGCCGGACGCGGGAGTCGTCGCGTTGCAGCGCGCGGAGGATCTCGAGGCTTCCATCCGTGCTGCCATCGTCCACGAGCACGAACTCGACGCCGCCCGCAAAATCTTTCAGCGCGGCCGTCAGCTCCGCGTGAAGCACGGG
>CAYGXT010000635.1:0-2089 GCA_964353695.1 uncultured Myxococcaceae bacterium | reverse complement strand
CGACGCGACGCGGTGATGCAGGGGCTGAGGGAGAAGGGCATCGGCTGCGAGGTGTACTACCCAATTCCCTTGCATCTGCAGGAATGCTACGCCCACCTGGGCGGCAAACCTGGCGACCTGCCCAATGCCGAGCGAAGCGCCAACGAAGTGCTGAGCATCCCCGTCTACCCGGAGCTCACCGAGGAACAACGCACCGAGGTGGTGGAGGCGATCCGCGAGCTCTGCGCAGCCGCCGCGGCCCGGGCCTAGATCCGGCGGATCTTGCCGTTCAGTCCCAGCGGGCCAGTGGCGTTTTTCGCGTCGAAGACAAGCCGCGCATGCTCGACTACCCAGGAGTAATCGATGCCCTCGTGGGCGGTGGCGATGAGGACGAGCGCACTGCTGGCGAGCAGCTCCATCGTGAGCGGCTGGCTCGTGAGCGTCACGCCATCCACGCGGCAGCTCGGGACGTGCGGGTCGTGGTAGGCGACGTCTGCGCCCCTGGCCACGAGCAGGCTGATCAGGTCCAGCGACGGCGACTCGCGCACGTCGCCGATGTTCTCCTTGTACGCCACGCCGAGCACGAGGATGCGGCTCCCCCGCACGACGAGGCCGTGCTCGTTGAGCTGGTCCATCACCTCGCCGATGACGTACTCGGGCATGCGGGCGTTGACGGTGTCCGCCAGGTCGATAAACAGCGCCTTGTAGTTCAGGTGCGTCATCTTCCAGCTCAGGTACAGGGGGTCGATGGGGATGCAGTGGCCGCCGAGGCCCGGCCCCGGGTAGAAGGGCATGAAGCCGAAGGGCTTGGTTTTGGCCGCTTCGATCACTTCCCAGACGCTGATCCCCAGCCGCTTGCACATCATCGCCAGCTCGTTGATGAAGGCGATGTTCACCGCGCGGAAGCTGTTCTCCAGCAGCTTGACCATCTCGGCGACGACTGGCGAGCTCACGGGGTAGACCTTCTCCAGCGCGTGGCCGTAGAGCTCCACCGCCCGCCGCGTGCACTCCGGGGTCACCCCGCCGATGATCTTCGGCGTGTTGCGCACGGTGTGGACCCGGTTCCCCGGGTCGACGCGCTCCGGGCTGAACGCCAGGAAGAAGTCGCGGCCGACCCTGAGCCCCGTCTGCTGCAGCACCGGCAGCACGAGCTCCTCGGTGGTGCCGGGGTAGGTGGTGCTCTCCAGCACGATGAGCTGGCCCCCTCGCAGGCGCTTCTTGATCTCGCTCGTCGCCGCCTCGATGCAGCTCACGTCGGGGGTCTTGCTCTTGGACAGCGGGGTGGGCACGCAGATGCTGATCGCCTCGCACTCGCTGAGCCGTGAGAAGTCGGTCGTGGCGGAGATCAGCTCGCTGTCGACGTAGCGTTTGAGCGCCTCGGAGGTGACATCCTGGACGTAGGACTCGCCATTTAGGATGGCCTGGACCTTCCTTTGGTCCACGTCAAAGCCGAGCACGTGGACGCCGCTCTGGGCAAAGGCCTCGGCCAGCGGCAACCCGACGTAGCCCTGGCCAACGATGCCCAGCCGCACCGTGCCGTCGAGGAACGGCCTCACGTACTCGCTCACCGCGGTTTGCGTTATGACAGCTTTGCCCATGTCACTAAAGCCCTGCATTATATCTCGCGCGCTGGCGGTCCGGGGATGCCGGGGAGCGGCTGATCTGTAGGGGCAACTCGCAAGCCGCTCAGCATGCCGCCTGGAAAGCAGCGCTCCCAGGAGGGCGGGCGTGGGGGCCCGCCGCCACAGGCAGTGCTAAAATGCGCGGCGCGAGGAGCAGTGACCTCATACTTCGCCCACGAGACGGCTGTCATCGACGACGGCGCCGAAATCGGCACGGGCACCAAGATCTGGCACTTCTGCCATGTCTGCAGCGGCGCGCACATCGGCCAGCGCTGCGTGCTGGGGCAGAACTGCTATGTCGACCGCAACGTGCGCATCGGCGACAACGTCAAGATTCAGAACAACGTCTCGGTCTACACTGGCGTGAGCATCGAGGACCATGCCTTTCTCGGCCCGAGCTGCGTGTTCACCAACGTGATCACGCCGCGCAGCGCCTTCCCGCGCACCGACCCGGCGAAGGACTACATCGCCACGCAGGTGCGGCGCGG
>CAYGXT010000634.1:0-2089 GCA_964353695.1 uncultured Myxococcaceae bacterium | reverse complement strand
CGAGCCCCCAGCGCGAAACGCGGCCGTAGGTGGGCTTCAGGCCGGCGATGCCCGTGTGGGCGGCGGGCTGGCGGATCGAGCCGCCGGTGTCGCTCCCAAAAGCGAGGGGCACGATGCCTGCGGCCACGGCCGCAGCCGAGCCGCCGGAGGAGCCGCCCGGCGTACGCTCGAGATCCCAGGGGTTTCGCGAGGGGCCAAAGGCGGAGTTCTCCGTGCTGGAGCCCATGGCGAACTCGTCGAGATTGGTCCGGCCGACGATCACGGCTCCGGCGCGCTGCAATCGCTCGACCACGGCGGAGTCGTAGGGAGAGACGAAGCCCTCGAGGATGCGCGAGGCGCAGCTCGTGGGTTCTCCCACCTGCACCAGGTTGTCCTTTATTGCGACGGGCATGCCGTCGAGGGGTCCTCGCACCTCGCCGCGGGCGCGGCGCTCGTCGGACTCCCCGGCCTCGCGCAGCGCCCGCTCGCCGCGCAGGCCGAGAAAGGCGTGAAGAGCGGGCTGGAGCCGCTCGGCTCGGCTGAGAGCCGCCGTCACCAGCTCGCGGGACGAGACCTTGCGGCTGGCGAGATCGGTGGAGAGCTCCTGCAGGGTTCCGAGCGGCGCCTTCAGCTCTCTTCTCCTTCGATCACGAGCGGCACCACGAAGGCGGAGCCCTCACGCTGCGGCGCGTTTGCCACGGCGAGCTCCGGCGGCATGCCGGGCACGGCGCGGTCTTCGCGCAGCGGCGTGCGGAGCGGGATCGCGTGCGCCGTGGGCTCGATGCCGGTGGTGTCCACCTCGGAGAGCTGCGCCACGTAGTCGAGAATGGCGTCGAGCTGCGTGGTCGTTCGCAGGCTCTCCTCGTCCTCGAGCGAGAGCCGGGCCAGGGACGCGATGCGCGCCACCTCCTCGCGCGTGATGCGGCTCATGACGCGAGACTAGCAACGGGGCTGCTGGGCCGATACCCTCGGCCTACGGATGCCCAATTCCCTCCAAGACTTTTCCAGCTTTCCCGAAGACATTCAGGCAGGCCTTCGCGATCTCGGCTGGACGGCGCCGATGCCGGTCCAGGCGCGTGTGATCCCCGCCATGCGCGAGGGCCGGGACCTCATCGTCCAGGCGCGCACGGGGAGCGGCAAGACCGGGGCCTTCGGCATTCCGATCATCGAGCAGGTCGATATCGGGCTCGCTGCGACACAGGCGCTCGTGATGGCGCCGACCCGCGAGCTCGCGAACCAGGTGGCGGGCGAGATCATCGCCATGGGCAAGCATTGCGGCGTACGCTGCCTGCCAATCTACGGCGGCGTAGGCTACGGCGCGCAGCTCGACGGCCTCAAGGCGGGCGCCCATGTCGTGGTGGGCACGCCGGGACGCATCCTCGATCACCTGGGAAACGGCCGGCTCAACCTCGACCGCGTGAAGGTTCTCGTGCTCGACGAGGCCGACGAGCTGCTCTCGCTGGGCTTCTGGCCCGACATGCGCGAGATCGCCACTTACCTGCCGCGGCAGCGCCAGTCGTGCCTGTTCTCGGCCACCATCCCGGAGAAGGTGCGCTCGCTCTCGCGGGTGTTCCTGAAGGATCCCGAGTTCGTCTCCCTCTCCGAGGGCCAGGTTGCGCCGAGCGAGATCGAACACTTCTTCATGGTGACGACGGCGGCGGAGAAGGACTCGAACCTGGTCCGCATCCTCGAGTACGAGGATCCCGAGAGCGCCATCATCTTCTGCAACACGAAGGACGACGTCCGCTTCGTGACGTCCGTACTCCAGCGCCGAGGCTTCGACGCAGACCAGATCTCGGGCGATTTATCGCAGGCCGCGCGCGAGAGCACGATGGGTCGAATCAAGTCCGGCGAGCTGAAGTTCATGGTCGCTACCGACGTGGCGGCGCGCGGCATCGACATCAGTCAGCTCAGCCACGTGATCAGCTACTCCTCTCCCGACTCGCCCGAGGTCTACATCCACCGCACGGGGCGGACGGGGCGCGCCGGCAGGGCGGGCGTCGCCATCTCTCTCGTCTCGGGCCTCGACATCGGAAACTTCAAGTACCTGCAGATCGTGAACAAGATCGAGGTGCTCGAGCGCAAGCTCCCGAGCGAAGCCGACATCCTG
>CAYGXT010000633.1:0-2096 GCA_964353695.1 uncultured Myxococcaceae bacterium | reverse complement strand
GCCGTCGGCGACGGGGCGCCGTGGGCGAGCTTCTCTTTGCCAGCGTGGCGCTGGCGAGGGCCCTCGAGCTCGAGCCCGAAGAATGCCTGCGCGAGGCCAACGCGCGCTTCGAGACGCTGTTCCGGGAGCGCGAGGAGGGCTGAGCTCGTGTCGAGACGCGATCAGATCCAGATGAGCGAACGTGAGCTGCGCGACTTCGTACGCGGAGCGCGCACCATGATTCTGTGCAGCCTCACCAAGGACGGCTTTCCGCATCCGATGCCGATGTGGTTCGGCCTCGAGGACGACGACGCCGTCGTGATGACGAGCTTCATGAAGAGCCAGAAGGTGCGGAACCTCGAGCGCGACCCGCGCGTCTCGCTGCTGATCGAGGACGGTGAGGAGTATGCGAAGCTCCGTGGCGTAGTGATGTACGGGAAGGCGGAGCTCCTGCGCGACCCGGAAGCTGTGCTCGACAGCCTCGGGCGTGTAATGGCGCGCAACAGCAACGCACCGGGTGTGGCCCCCGCCGGGATGCGCGAGACGCTGCGGCGAACGGCGGCCAAACGCGTCGCAATCCGCGTTCGTCCCGAGCGCACCGTCTCCTGGGACCACGCCAAGCTCGGCGGGGTCTACTGAGCGGACAGCTCCGGCGCCGAGAGCCAGCGGCGGGCGGCCGCTTCCGTCAGCGCCGCAATGAAGTCTCCGCGGTAGTGGGGCCGGGCCTCCGTGAACACGACCACGACGATCTCCCGCCCGGAAGGGTGACGCACGATGCCGGCGTCGGCGTAGATGGGGCCCCAGGTTCCGCTCTTGGCATACGCCTCGAGCCCCCCCACACGCTCGGCGCCACCGGCAATCCGCGCGGCCAGGTGTCGCTGCTCCCGTGAGTCGCGCCGCATGCGGCGGCGCACCGTTGCCGAATCCTCCGGCGTGAGCGCACGATCGGTAGCGAGCAGGGCCAGCAGCTTTGCAGTGCCGGTGGCCGTCATCGCCGTGCGGTTCACGAACTCGCCGTTCGCGCTCGGAAGGCCGCCCGGAACGCTGCGATCGCTGAGAAATTGCTCCTCGCGGCCCGAGATGTCACCGCTGCTGTCGTAGGTCGGGTTGACGGTGTGGAGATCCGTGATGCCGAGCGTCTTCAGCCAGCGCTCGACTCCGAGCCTTCGCTCGCGAAAGCCGGCGTAGGGCTCGGGGGAGAGCGTCGGCCCGGGCTCGGCTCCGGTGAGCCGCTCGAAGACTCTCTGGGTAGCCTGGTTGCTGCTCACGCGGATCATCTCCTCGAGCGCCCGGTCGAGGGAAACGTCGATTTGGACCTTTCCCTCCTGCTGGAAGGCGTAGGCCGCCATCAGGTAGACGAACTTCACGACACTGGCGGGGTAGATCGGCGTCTCTCCATGCCATTGGGCAAGACGCGGCACATCCGGAATGCCGAGGTCGAGAAGGGCCACGCGGACCATGGAGCGCCGGAGGTCGGGATCGGCCGCGAGCCTTGCCTCGAGAAAGCGGTCCAGAAAACCCTGCAGCTCCGCCGACGGCTCAATCCGGGAGAGGAAAGCCTGGGACGCGGCGGCCCGCTCGGACGGCGCCCCGTCTTCGGCCGACGCGGCCGCAGAGACCAGGACGGAGCAGGCGAGCCCCCATGCCAGTAGCGACCTCATCGAGAAAAAGAAGATAGCCCGAAAGGCGTCAGTGCGGATACCGTAGGGCCGCCGTAGCGGCAGGAGGAGGGCGAGCATGGTTCTAGGCAACGGTCCGGGGAGACTTCCCGGGCGAGGATTCGAGAGACTCTCGCGCGGGGTGCTCGCCGTCGCGCTGACACTCGCGCTGGCGCCCACGGCCGGCGCATTTCGTGCGCCCGAGCTCACGCCGGAGCAAGAGCGAGACCTGCGGCAGAATTTCTCCCTCTCGATCAGCAAGCTCAAGGGTCCCTACACCGAGAACATCTGTGTCTGCCCCGGCGGCACGAAGCGCCCGATCCGGAGTGCCAGCGGCGCGCTCGGGGCGGCGTGCCAGAACCCGATCTTCTGCGCCGCCTACCGTGCGCCCTGGGGCGAGGCGCTGGCGAAGCAGCGCGTCTACATCGGCAACATCTTCTCGCGCGACGTCTACGAATG
>CAYGXT010000632.1:0-2097 GCA_964353695.1 uncultured Myxococcaceae bacterium | reverse complement strand
CCCCGACCTCCGGCCCGACATCTACGGCAAGGTCGGCAACTCAGGCGTCTCGATCTGCTGCCTCGATGATGCGAAGAAGCTCTACTCGGGCTTCGACCTCTGCGCGCCGGATACGTCGGTCTCGATGACGATCAACGGCCCCGCGCCCATGCTGCTGGCCTTCTTCTTGAACGCCGCCATCGACCAGGGCGTGGAGAAGCACCTGCGAGCAAACGGGGAGCTCGAGGCGGTGCGGGCGCGTTTCGCGGGGCGCGGCCTGCCGGCCTACGCAGGCGAGCTTCCGCCCGGCCACGACGGCCTCGGTCTTGGCCTGCTCGGGATCTCCGGCAAGGAAGCGGTGGACGCACAGACCTACGCACGGATCCGGGCCGAGGTGCTCGGGAGCGTGCGGGGCACGGTGCAGGCAGACATCCTGAAGGAGGATCAGGCGCAGAATACCTGCATCTTCTCGATCGAATTCGGCCTGCGCATGATGGGGGACATCCAGGAGTTCTTCGTCGCGAACCAGGTTCGCAATTTCTACTCGGTGTCGATCTCCGGCTACCACATCGCCGAGGCCGGTGCGAACCCGATCACACAGCTCGCCTTCACGCTCGCCAACGCCTTCACCTACTGCGAGGCATGGCTTGCTCGCGGCATGTCGATCGACGAATTCGCCCCGAGCCTGTCGTTCTTTTTCAGCAATGGCCTCGACGCGGAGTTTTCCGTGATCGGCCGCGTGGCGCGTCGGCTCTGGGCCATCGCCCTGCGCGAGCGCTACGGCGCCTCCGAACGCAGCCAGAAGCTCAAGTACCACGTGCAGACCTCGGGACGCTCACTGCATGCGCAGGAGATGGCCTTCAACGACATCCGCACCACGTTGCAGGCCCTGACCGCCCTGCAGGACCAATGCAACAGCCTGCACACCAATGCCTACGACGAGGCCGTGACGACGCCGACGGAGGAGTCCGTACGCCGCGCGCTGGCGATCCAGCTCATCCTCCAGCGCGAGCTCGGGCTCTCGAAGAACGAGAACCCGCTGCAGGGGTCCTACGTCATCGAAGCGCTGTCGGATCTCGTGGAGCAGGCCGTTCTCGAGGAGTTCGAGCGCATCTCGGAGCGCGGGGGCGTGCTCGGGGCCATGGAGACGCTCTACCAGCGTGGGCGCATCCAGGACGAGAGCCTTCACTACGAGACGCTCAAACATTCCGGCGAGCTGCCCGTCGTCGGAGTCAACACCTTCGAGAACCCCTCGCCGGAGGCGCCGCCGCATTCCGCGTCGCTGATGCGGTCCACGGAGGAGGAGAAGCAGGCGCAGCTCGAGACCTGCGCCGCCCTCCAGCGCCGCTTCGCACAGCGCACGCCTGCGGCCCTCGACCAGCTGCAACAGGTCGCCCGCCAGGCCGGCAATGTCTTCGCGGAGCTGATGCAGACGGTCGAGGTGGCGAGCCTGGGGCAGATCACCGCGGCGCTCTTCGAGGTGGGTGGGCAGTACCGGCGATCGATGTAGCCCGCCCCCGCAGCTACCTTCGGCCCCGTCGCAGGCTCCGGGCGGCTGCCGCAGTAGACGGACGCGAAGTAGACGGACAGGAGATTCGAAGCATGGCCAACGATCCGCGCACGACCGCCGATCTCGGCGCCTGGCGCAAGCTCGCGACGAAGGAGCTCGGCGGGAAGGACCCCGAGAGTCTGACCTGGGAGACGGCCGAGGGCCTAGCCGTCAAACCCCTCTACACGGCGGCGGATCTCGAGGGACTCGAGGGCATCGACACGCTGCCGGGCCTCTTTCCCTACCTGCGCGGGCCTCGGGCGACGATGTACGCCCACCGGCCGTGGACCCTGCGCCAGTACGCCGGCTACTCGACGGCCGAAGAGTCGAACGCCTTCTATCGCCGCAACCTGGCGGCGGGCCAGAAAGGCCTCTCGGTGGCGTTCGACCTCGCGACGCACCGGGGCTACGACTCCGACCACCCGCGCGTCGAGGGCGACGTCGGCAAGGCCGGCGTGGCGATCGACTCGGTCGAGGACATGAAGATCCTCTTCGACGGGATTCCCCTCGATCAGATGTCGGTCTCCATGACCATGAACGGTGCCGTGCTGCCGGTGCTGGCCGGCTTC
>CAYGXT010000631.1:0-2099 GCA_964353695.1 uncultured Myxococcaceae bacterium | reverse complement strand
CGTCCTCGCCGCGGCGCGCGATGCCGCCGGCCTCGGGCCGTCCCGGCCCTAGGGCCGCCCCGATTCCCCGCGGGGTAACGGCCTTGGTCGCTCCCTGCCCGGCCTTCCTTCAGGCCCCCCTCCGCGTGGCCGAAACGAAACCTGATGCGCGTTCTGCTGGCAGAAGACGAGCTGGTTTCCTCCCGGAAGCTGGTGTCCATGGCCAAGTCGTGGGGCTACGAGCCCATCCTCGTGAACGACGGCTCCAAGGCCTGGGAAGTTCTGCAGCAGCCCGACGCGCCGCGGCTTGCAGTGCTCGACTGGATGATGCCGGGCCTCGACGGCCCCGAGGTCTGCCGCCTGCTCCGCGAGCGCGGGGAGCCGTACGTCTATGTGTTGCTGCTCACCTCGCGCAGCGACAAGGAGGACGTGGTGGTCGGCCTCGAAGCCGGCGCCGACGACTACGTTACGAAGCCCTACAGCCCGCTCGAGCTCCGTCACCGCCTCAATACGGGCCGCCGCATCATCGAGCTGCAGGAGCAGATCCGCGCGCTCGCGCGGCGTGACGCGCTCACGGGGCTGCTCAACCGCGGCGCCGTTCTCGAGGTCTTCACGAACGAAGTCGTACGCGCCCGGCGGGAACACACGCCGCTCTCGATCATCATGGTGGACTTCGATCACTTCAAACGCGTGAACGACACCTACGGCCACCTGGCCGGCGACGCTGTGCTGCGCGAGATTGCGCGCCGCATGAGCGAGCAAGTACGGCCCTATGACGCCGTTGGTCGCTACGGCGGCGAGGAGTTTCTGCTCGTGCTCCCGAACTGCGCCCATGACGAAGCGGTCGAGGTCGCCGAGCGCCTGCGCGTGCGGGCGGTCTCGGAGCCCGTCGTCTTCGAGGGCACCTCGATTACCATCGCCATCAGCCTCGGCCTCGCTTGCCAGGCCCGCATCCTCTCCGACGAGCCGGAGCCGCTGATCGCCGCGGCAGACGCCGCTCTCTACGAGGCCAAGCGCACCGGTCGCAACCGTGTCTGCGTGGCGCCCCCCCTCGCAGAGGCCCCCGTCGTCGTGCAGACGGAAGGCGTGCACGGCACGGCAGCCTGAGCCGGGCCGCGCAGCCCCGCCTACGACGTCTTCCGGAACTCCAGCGCCTCGCCTGAGAGCCGCGCGTCGACGCTCACTCTCGAGCCTTCCGGGAACTGGCCCTCGAGAATCTTCATCGCGAACGGGTCTTGCACCAGGCGCTGGATCACGCGCTTGAGCGGCCGCGCGCCGTAGTGCGGGTCGTAGCCCTTCTCGGCGAGCAGCTTCTTGGCCTCGGGCGTAATGTCGATCTCGATCCGGCGCTCGGCGAGGAGCTTCTTGACGCGCTCGAGCTGGATGTCGACGATGCGCTCGATCTGGTCGCGGCCGAGCTGGCGGAACAGGATGACGTCGTCGATCCGGTTCAGGAATTCGGGTTTGAACTGTGCCCGCAACGCCTCCATCACGCGCCGCTCCATCTCGGGCCGGTCGTTCTCGCCGAGCTCGATGATGTAGGCGCTGCCGACGTTCGACGTGAGGATCAGGACGCTGTTCCGGAAGTCCACGGTGCGGCCCTGGCCATCGGTGAGACGGCCATCGTCGAGCACCTGCAGCAGCACGTTGAACACGTCGGGGTGCGCCTTCTCGATCTCGTCGAAGAGCACCACGCTGTAGGGACGGCGGCGCACGGCCTCGGTGAGGGTGCCGCCCTCCTCGTAGCCGACGTAGCCCGGTGGTGCGCCGATCAGCCGCGAGACGGAGTGCTTCTCCATGAACTCGCTCATGTCGATGCGCACCACGGCATGCTCGTCGTCGAACAAGAACTCTGCGAGCGCCCTGGCCGTCTCCGTCTTGCCGACGCCCGTGGGGCCCAGGAAGATGAAGGAGCCGATGGGGCGGTTCGGATCCTGCAGGCCGGCACGCGCGCGGCGCACAGCCGCTGAAACTACTTGCAGCGCCTCGTCCTGCCCGACCACGCGCTGGCGGAGCTTGTCCTCCATGTGGAGAAGCTTCTCCTGCTCGCCCTCGAGCATCCGGGTGACCGGGATGCCGGTCCACTTGGAGACGATCTCGGCGATATCCTCCTCGTCGAC
>CAYGXT010000630.1:0-2100 GCA_964353695.1 uncultured Myxococcaceae bacterium | reverse complement strand
CCGCTCGGGGAACTTCTCGCAGCGCTTCGATCTCACGGTGGCCAGGCCCGAGACGCCGGCGCTCCCGCTCTCCACCGGCGCGGGCGAAGTCTCTGCCTTCGAATGGACGCGGCTCACGGCGGCGATTCCGCCCATGCTGCCGAGCCTCAACCAGATCGGATTCGACGCCATGGACTGGATCGTGGGCACGCTCGACGTCGGGCCGCCCGCCAGCGACGGCACGGGCACGCTCCTGCTCTGGGCGATCGGTGCGCGCCGCAGCCCGGACGGCCTGCTCGTCGCAGATCCCGAGTCGGACTTCGCCCTTCCACTGTCGGGCACGTACCGCGGGCCTGACTTCGCCGTCGGCAATCGCCGCTTCACGATGCGCGTCACGGGCATTCCGATTCCATTTGAGCGCTTCGAGCTGCGCGGCGAGCTCGGCCCGGGCGGCGTGGTGCGGCCCGGTGCGGCCTCCTGGTCCGAGTCGGGCGTGCTCTCGATCCCGAACTTCGGGCCCTACCTGGTGCTGGCCGGCCTCGCGAATCGCTGGATCGAGAAGCTCGTCGTACTCGGCAGCTTTGTCACCCGCCCCTACGACCCGCGCGGCGGCGCAAACCGCCGGCCTGAGGGCATCGAACTCGCCTCCCTCTCCGCGCGTGCACCCGCTGGTGGGCAGGAGGGGGAGGTCGTTGCGCGCTTCCGGCTGGCGCAGGGCGCCCGCTATCCGAGAACCGAGCATCGCCCCTCGCTCCTGCTCCTCGATCCCGACGGAAAGCCGATCCCCCTCGACTACGCCCACGCCGTCACGACGGAAGCAGATGCGGCCGGCAATCTGGCCGGCGTGAAGCTCGCCGTCTCCTCCGACGCCCGCGTGCCGGACGGCTCCCGGATCGTGGTGCTTCTCGACGTCTTCCCACTGGCGAGGGCCGAATGGCGAGCGGCTAGCATCGCTGCTGAACCCGGCACCGGGCCGCGGTAACTCGAGGGCTTCTTGACGGAGAAGAGGCGATCGCGCGTGCCGGCGAGCCGGATCGAGCGGCTGGCGCGCATGGGCTGGATGGCCGGCGAGTTCGCCGCCGGCGGGCTGGTCGAGGGCGCGCGCCGCTTCTTCGGTGGCGGGGCCGCAGAGGGCGCAAGTGCCCTGCTCTCGACGGCAAACGCGCAGCGCCTGGCGCGGCGCTTGTCGCAACTGCGGGGCGCCGCGATGAAGCTCGGTCAGCTGCTCTCGCTCGAGAGCGCCGACATCCTGCCGCCCGAGTTCGCCGAGGCCCTCGCCATGCTCCGCGCCTCGGCCGACACCATGCCTTCCTCCCAGGTGCGGCGCGTGCTCGGCCGCGAATACGGTACGGGCTGGGAGGCGCGCTTTCGCAGCTTCGATCTCGAGCCGGTTGCTTCCGCCTCGATCGGGCAGGTGCACGCCGCGGTGGCGGCCGACGGGCGCCGGCTCGCGCTCAAGATCCAGTATCCGGGCGTGGCACGCAGCATCGACAGCGATGTGGGGAACGTGGCCTCGCTGCTGCGCCTGACGCGGCTGCTGCCCGTCGATCTCGATGTCTCAGGCATCATTGCCGAGGCCAAGCGGCAGCTCCGGCAGGAGGCCGACTACCTGCAGGAGGCGCAGAGCCTGCGCCGCTACCAGGCCCTGGTCGCCGACGACACCTCGCTGCGCGTACCGGGAGTACACGACGACCTCACGACCCTTCGCATCCTCGCGATGGACTTCGCCGAGGGAGAGCCGATCGAATCGCTGGCGCAGGCGGGAGTGCCCCAGGCGCGCCGCGACGCGGCCGGGCTCACTCTCGAGCGGCTCGTATTCCGCGAGCTCTTCGAGTTCCGCTTCATGCAGACCGATCCGAACTTCGCCAACTACTTCGTCGAGCCTGGCTCGGACCGCATCGTGCTACTCGACTTCGGTTCGACGCGCGAGCTGCCGGCGGAGCTGGTGCAGCGCTATGCGCGCATCGTCCGCGCGACGATCGTCGGAGACCGCGAGGCAGTGCGGAATGCGGCGGTCGAGATCGGCTATCTGCCGGCCGAGGAGCGAGAGGACCGCGTGCGGGGCGTCGTGGATCTCATCTTCGTGATCTGCGAGCCATTCCGACACCATGGAGTGTATGA
>CAYGXT010000629.1:0-2106 GCA_964353695.1 uncultured Myxococcaceae bacterium | reverse complement strand
AGCGCCTTCACGAAGCTGCGCGCCTGGTCCACCGGAACGAGCGAATCGCCGCTGCCGTGGATCACGAGGAAGGGAGGAGCGCCCTCGTGCACATGGGAGAGCGGCGAAGCCTGCTCCCAGAGCTCCGGGATTTCCTCGCGCGATCCCTTCAGCACCTGCTTCTCCAGCACCTGCCGGAGGCCGCCATGGGGCCAAGCACGATTGCGATCGAGGAAGTCGTAGACGCCATAGAAAGGCACGCAGCCCTGCACGCTGGTGTCCTTGCCCTCGAAGCCCGGCTGGAAGGCCGGATCGTTCTGCGTGAGTGCGACCAGAGCGGCGAGGTGACCGCCCGCCGAGCCGCCCGTCACCACGATGAAGCTCGGGTCTCCGCCATACTCAGCGACGTTCTCCTTGACCCAGCGCAGCGCCTGCTTCACGTCGACGAGATGATCCGGGAATGTCGCATGGGGGCTGAGCCGATAGTCGGCCGTGACGCAGACCCAGCCGCGCGAAGCAAGCTGCAGCATCAGCGGTAGCGCCTGTTCGTTCTTGCTGCCCATCACCCAGCCGCCGCCGTGGATTTGGAACAGAACGGGACAGCCGGTCGGATGTGCGCGGCTGCGATAGACGTCGAGCTTGAGATCGATGCCGCGCTCGCGCGCGTAGCGGACGTCCTTCGTACGCTCGACGAGCGTGGTTCGGATCGGGAGAGGCTGCAGCACGCGCCGCCAGTCGATGGCTTCCTCGATCCCTTCGCGGATCTCGGGCAGGATGCGCTCGCGATAGTCGGCGCCGAGCCCTTCGCGCAGCGCCTCCTCCACCGCGTGGCCTGCGCGCGCCGCGCGCGCCTGGGCGAACCCGAGGCCCGCCCACGAGAGCAGGGTGATCCCGAGGCCGAGCTGTCCGGGCCAGGCCATGAAGGCTCCTGCCAAGCCAAAGACGAGCGTCGCCGCCGTCTGCCATGCGAGGTGGTGGAATGCGAGCTCGCTCGTGAGCCAGCCGGCGGCGAAGCTCAATGCCGAGCGGCGCGCCCCGCGCACGGTGGGGAAGAGCGCGTTCCAGGTGAAAGCCGCGCCCCAGAGGCTGACCGCGAGAAAGAGCCAGGAGGTCATCGAGCGTCCTTTCGAGAGGCATCACGCGAGTGCGCGCGCCGAAAAAGGATCTGGCCCAGGAGAGCAGGACGAACGTCGCTGCGCCTGGCCCGCGTGCATTGTGGCCGCCCGTACTGCGTAACGCCATGCCGGCGCGCCGGCGAGGGGTGCAATGGCGGTGGTAGACTCGAATCGGCATGAAAGGAGCGCCTTCCGAGGACAGGGCCGCTACGCCGAGGCAGCGCCTGCGCACGACCGCGAACGCGCTCACCGCGCTGCGCCTCGTCTCGGCTCCGGTCGCAGCCCTGGCGGTGCATCGCGGCGCGAGCCTGCTGGCGCTCGCCCTGTTCGCGCTGGCGGTCGCCACCGACCTGCTCGACGGAAAATTGGCGCGCCGGCATGGCGAGGCTTCCCCGCTCGGCGGCCTCTTCGACCACGCGACGGACGCCAGCTTCGTGAGCCTCGGCCTGCTGGCGTACGCGATGAGCGGCGTGGTGCCGCTTCTGCTCCCCCTGCTTGTGGCCGCAGCGTTTCTGCAATATGTGCTCGACTCCCGCGCTCTCCGGGGGCGAACGCTGCGCGGCAGCGTGCTCGGGCGTTGGAACGGCGTGGCCTACTACGTGCTTCTCGGCATCCCCGTCGTTCGAGACGGGGTCGGCCTCGGATGGCCCCCGAACGCCCTGGTCGGGAGCATCGGCTGGGCTCTGGTCGCCACCACCCTGCTCTCGATGGCGCTGCGGACCCGGCTCTGTCCGGCGGCGCGCCGGAGCTGAGCGCGCGAATTCCGTCCCGTCGGCCGGCGTCCAATCCAGCCGCAATTTGGACACGGATTCGGGCAGAAATTCAGGCGCGAGACATCCTCTTTGGGGGCATGTCCATGCCAGAACGAGGTGCAGCATGAGTAGGAGAGATTTGCTGAGGGGAGCCCTGGGGGCGATCGGTGTCGCAGTGGCCGGCAGGCGCACGGCGCATGCGGCCGGCGACGCAGGTCCGATGGCCACGGTCGAGCCCCTCGACCTGCCGCACGAGACGT
>CAYGXT010000628.1:0-2107 GCA_964353695.1 uncultured Myxococcaceae bacterium | reverse complement strand
ATTACACCCAATGCATTCTTGCACTGAATGCAAACATTGTCTACACTGATTTTCGATGACCTGCAAGGCGCATGAGCCAAATGCCCGTCAATGAAGGGCATTCAGGAGGGGACGATGGCCGAGATGCCGCTGCTGGAGAGCCCGCGTCCGGGCCGTGTCGAGTCCCGACGCGCCCGGGTCCGCCAGCGGATCCTGGAGGTGACCGAGCAGCTCACGGCGGCACGCGGCGTGGAAGCCGTGACCATCGACGACATCACCGCGGCCGCGGACGTCGCACGCCGCACCTTCTATCATTACTTCGAGTCCAAGCACGCCGCGCTGGTGCCGATTGCCCGGGAGCGCACGCGAGAGCTCAACCGCCGCATCGATCGTGTGGTCTCGGGCATCGACGACCCGGCCGAGGTGATCTCGGTCGCGCTGCGTCACACGCTGCGGAGCCTGCCCGAAGATCCCCTGTGCGCGTGGTTCATCTTCCACTCGGGCCTGCCGCACAAGCGCCTACGCGAGGGGATCGGCGAGAGCGGCTACCGCGATCTGCGCCGCGGCTTGGAGACCGGCCGCTTCGTGATCGACAACCCGGAGGCGGTCGCCGTGCTCCTCAGCGGCGCACTGATTGGGGCCCTTGGCGCCCGGCTCGAGGGCATGTTGGCAGACAGCGACGTGGACGACGCTGCGGAGCACCTGCTGCGCTTGCTCGGCGTTCCCGTCGGTGAAGCCCGTGACATCGCCCATCTCCCGCTTCCCGCGCTCGACCCGAACGGCGCATGACGCGCAGGTCAGGTTGGCGCCACGGCCTTCCGTCGCGGCGTTCCTGGCCTGCCGCCAACGCAACGGAGTTGGATCGAACACCAATCACTTGCTTACGATCTCCGGGCTGCATTAAACACCTGACTGAATTGCGATCCGCCCCCGAAAGGAGCCCCGATGACTTCCGCTCGCCTCGAAGGCCGCAAGCTCGGCCTGAGCCACCTCGGCATCTGCTGCTTCGACCTGCCCAAGATGCTCGAGTTCTACACCGGCGTGCTGGGCATGACCCAGACCGATCAGGGAGTTCTTCCGTCCCCGTTCGACGCGCAGCTCGTGTTCCTTACCACCGACCCCGGCGAGCACCACCAGCTCGTGCTCGTCTCGGGCCGCCGGGAGGGCGAGATCCAACAAGGACCGGCGCTCGGCGGCAGCTTTGGCACCGCGATCTTCCAGCTCTCCTTCCGACTCGAAGACCTCGCGACGCTACGGCGCGTTCGCGACCGCCTGGCGGCGGCCGGCTGCACCCATCTGATCCCGCTCAATCACGGCAACGCGTGGTCGCTGTACACGCGCGATCCCGAGGGCAACGCACTCGAGTTCGTCGTCGACAGTCCGTGGTTCGTCCACCAACCGTGCGGGGAGGGGCTCGATCTCACGCTCGACGACGCCGAGATCCTGCGCCAGACCGAGGCGCTCTGCGAGCGCAAGGGTGGCGAGCCGTACGCCGCCTGGCGCGCGCGCACCGCGCGCCAGATCGTGAGCGATCAGGCGCGGCTCCGCTGACATGGGCGCGCCCATCGACGTGCCGGTTCTGATCGTCGGCGCCGGCCCCGTCGGCATGACGGCGTCCATCCTGCTCGCGCAGCAAGGCGTCCGGAGCCTTGTCGTGGAGCGGCGCGAGTCCGTGCAGCGCGCGCCCGCCGCGCACGTCGTGAACGCGCGCACATTCGAGATCCTGCGCGCTGCAGGCGTGGACATGGCGGCGATCGCCGCGGCCTGCAAGAACCCGTCCGACGCCGGCCGCGTGCGCTGGGTCATGACCCTCGCGGGCGAGGAGCTCGGTAGCCTCCCCTTCGAGCGCCAGGGCGACGAGGTGCTCGCCTCCACGCCGACGCCGCTGCGCAACCTATCCCAACACCGCCTCGAGCCCATCTTGCTCCAGCACCTTCGCCGACAGGCGAACGCGTCGCTCCGCTTCGAACACGAATGGGAAGCCGCGGAGCAAGACGCCGACACTGTCACATCGCGCGTCCGCGATGTCGATGCGGCTCGGTCCTTCGACGTGCGGAGTCGCTGGCTGCTCGCGGCCGACGGCGCCGGAAGCCGCGTGCGCAAGGCGCTCGGCATCGAGCCGATCGGC
>CAYGXT010000627.1:0-2110 GCA_964353695.1 uncultured Myxococcaceae bacterium | reverse complement strand
ATCCCTTCTCGCGGCTGCGCGAGCTGGGCTGAGTGCAAGCGAAGTCGCATGAACGTCTTCGACCTCGACCCCCTACTGCGCCGAATCGAGCAGGCGATCCAGCGCCACGCGCTCGCTGAGCCGGGTTTGTTTGCGCGTTGGACGATTCCCGGCGTCGGGCGCGATCTGGGCCCGAACGCGTACGGCTGCGCCGATGCCGTCAATCTGATGTACACGCTCGGCTGTCTCCCGCGGGAGGCGGCTGCGCGCGCTGCCCTCGTCTCGGGTCTCGAGAGCCTGCAAGATCCCGCGACGGGTCTTTTCCGCGAGGCCACGCACCACGAGATCCACACGACAGCGCATTGCGTGGCCGCGCTGGAGCTCCTCGACGCGAGGCCCGGTCATCCGCTCGCCGCGCTCGCGCCGCTCGCTCGGACCGAGGCCGTGGAGCCCTTCCTCGAGGCTCTCGACTGGAAGACCAACCCGTGGATCGAGGCCCACCGTGGCGCGGGCCTCTACGCCGCGCTCGTACTGACGGAAGGGAGCTCGAGCGCGTGGGACGACCGCTACTTCGGCTGGCTCGAGCGTGCATGGGATCCCGCCTCAGGGCTTCTCCGCCGCGGCTGCGTTCCGGCCGCAGCTGCGGGGCCGGCAGTCTTTCCGCACCTCGCGGGCACATTCCACTATCTCTTCAATCTCGAGCACGCTCGGCGGCCGCTTCTGTACGCCGCCGCGCTGGTCGATACTTGCCTCGAGATTCATGCGCGTGCGAGCTTCCCTCTGGCGCACTACGTCGGGTTTGCAGAGATCGACTGGGTCTACTGCCTCTCTCGTGCGCTTCGACAGTCGGGCCATCGCTTCGCCGAGGCGCGCGCCGCGCTGGTTGCGCTCGCCCAACGGCATGTGCGCTTCCTCGAGAGTCTCGACCCGCTCGCGCACGACGGCTTCGATGACCTGCATGCTCTCTTCGGCGCCACGTGTGCGCTCGCCGAGCTGCAGTCCGCCGTTCCGGGCCTGCTCCGGAGCTCCCGGCCGCTCCGCCTCGTGCTCGACCGGCGCCCGTTCATCTGACCGAGAGTCGGATCAGTCGCTGGCCAAGAGCGCTGCTGCGGCGCGATCGGAGAACCGGTAACCGACACCCCGAAGTGTCTCGATGTAGCCGCCGGCTGGTCCCAGCTTTCGACGGATCCACTTCACATGCGTGTCGACCACGCGCGGGGTCTTCCCGGAGCGCATGCCCCACACGTCCTGGAGGAGCTGGCGGCGCGACAGTACGCGACCCGCGCTCTGCATCATGGCGGCGAGCACTTCAAACTCGCGCACCGTGAGTTCCACGAGCTGATCGTCGACGCGCACCTGATGCTGTCCGATGTCGAGGAAGAGCCGCTGGAACCGCAGCGGCTCGCCCGGTGCCGGAAGGGTCTGCTTGCGTGAGCGGCGAAGGATCGCGCTCACGCGCAGCGCGACCTCACGCGGGTGAAAGGGCTTCGCCACGAAGTCGTCGACGCCGATCTCAAACGCGACGACGCGATCCATTTCCGCAGCCGAAGCGGTGAGCATCAGCAACGGGATCCGCGCCAGCGCCGGATCCTCGCGCAGGGCGCGGCACAGACCGAGGCCGGAAAGGCCGGGAAGCGAGAGCTCCAGCACCACGAAGCAGGGAACCTCCTCACGAGCGAGCGCGAGAGCTTCCTCCCCAGAGCCGGCGAACCGGGGCCGGTGACCGGCCGTCTCCAGACAGCCGCCGATGGCATCCCGAGCAGCCCGATCGGGATCGACGACGAGGACGTAGGAAATGTGCTTGCCCTCACGGGGTTCTTCGTGCCCCGCGATTCAACCACCCGACCGCGACGATTCTTTGGGGAACACGCGGCTTTCTTGCGACGATTCCGTGAAGTCGATTCATGGAATCGTGACGGGATCGCCGCTGACGCGCGCTTTCCGTGGCGCTAACTCCCCGTGGTCGTCGCAGCCTCTCCATCCTGAGGCGATCACCAGCGGTACGGCCCGAGGAATCGCCCATGCCCCATCCCAGTGATCTCGAGCTCGTGCGTCGTGTCCTAGCGGCGGACCGCACCGCGTTCGATCGGTTGTACGAGCGCGTCTTTCCGTGCGTGCTCGCGTATGCGCA
>CAYGXT010000626.1:0-2117 GCA_964353695.1 uncultured Myxococcaceae bacterium | reverse complement strand
GCACCTGGACGGGCGCGACGCCGTCGCCGCCGTCGCGCGCGACACTCTTGGTCACGGGATGGCACATGCCGCAGCGGTACTTGCCCTCCAGCAGGAAGGCCGACGCCGCCTTCGCCTGCGCCTCGGCCCAGTCGAGGGCCGCGCGGCGCTCGCCATTCGTGAGCGTACGCCCCGGCGCCGCGCGCAGCACCGCGGGGCCGCGGCCCGGCGGCACGAGGCCGCCGAGTGCCACGGCCGCATAGAATTCGAGCAACCCCTCGCGCATCGTTGCAGGGTCTCCGTGCATTGCCTGCTTCTTGGGGAAGGCCTCGTCGAAGCCGAGGGCGTGGCAGCCCTGGCAGCGCTCCTCGAAGCGCACCTCCTCGAAGCCCGAGCCGGTTGCGTCGCTCTCGTGGCAGGTGTCGCAGCGCAGATACTCGCTGCGCCCCGTAGCGCGGCTCTCGACGGCCTGTCCTACGTGACGCAGGTGGCTGAAGCGGAGCCCCGTCGACTCCTCGAGGCTCGGGCTCCAGGTCACGCGCTCGCGCTTGCCGCTGGCTGCGTCCTTCACAATCGTGAGCCGGAACTGAGGATGGTCCGTGCCGAAGCTCGAGGCCACGGCATGATCGGCCGGCGGCAAGAGCGACGCCAGCCGCGCGTGACAAGGCACGCAGCTCGACGCCTCGAGCTCGGAGAGGCCGTACTTGCCCCGATGCTCGGTATGACAGGCCGTGCAGCGCGCGTCCGAGAGCTCGGATGGGCTGACGTCGGCCGGAGCGTGGGCGGGGATGCGCGCGTGGCAGGCGAGGCAGTCCTCGTTGCGCACGGTCTCGAAGCCCTGCGTGTGGCAGAGCCCGCACTCGCGTGCGAGCTGCCGGTGCGGGGCCGAGATCGGCCCCGTGCTCCAAGACTGCACGGCCGCAACCGACGCGCGCGCGAGGGGCGGCGCCGGCAGCTCCTGCGCGCGCACGGTCCAGTGCGCAGCACGCCAGGGCAGCGCCGCGCAGAGCCCGGCGACCGCGAGAAGACCGAGCCATGAGAGCCGCCGCGGCGAGAGCCAGCCGCGCGCGATGCCGAGCCGCGTGCGAAGCGCCAGCGATTCGCGCTCGTCGCCGGCGCGCGCGACCTCTTGGATCTCGAGCGCAAGATCTTCGCCGGCCGCGAGCGCAATCAGACGCAGCTCGAAGCTCCCGACCTGCACGACGTCGCCGGGCCCCACGTCGTGACCGGATCCAATGAGGCCGTTTACGCGCACGACGTTTGCGTCGAGACCCTCCACGCGCAGAGTGGCATCTACGCGCCGAAAGCTCGCATGGTGCAGCGAGACCGAGAGGCCGGGCAGCGAGACGTCGTTGTCCGTGCCGCGACCGACCGTCAGGAAGTCGTCGTCGCGTAGTTCCTCGCGGCGCGCCTGTGCACCCGAGCGTCGTGTCGTGATCTGGATCAGCCGGATCCGCATCAGCGGGTCGCTCCGTAGTAGAGTACGACGAAGACGTGGATCCCAACCAGCGCCACGCTCGCGAAGGCGAGCGGCACATGGAAGATCAGCCAGAGCTCGAGCAGCGCCTTGTAGCGTGCGTCGCGGCGCACGCGCGCAAGCAAGGCCTGCTTGCGCGCGAGGAGTTCCACGAGCTGGTTGACCGCGTCGCGAGCCTTCGGCTCGAGGCGCTCCGGATGCTCGCGAATCATGGCGAGCCCGCGGGTCGTGCCGCAGCGCGGATCGCGGCCGGAGAGCTGGCGCCGCGCACCGCCACCGATCCGCGTCTCGTCGATCGCCACCTGGATCGCGCGCGAGAAAAAGTCCGGGAGCTCGCGTCCGAGAGCGCGGCATTGGACGTCGATCTCGGCGATCTGCTGCAACAGCGCTCCGAGCTTCTCGCCCGGACGGTTGGCGGTCATGGGCGTCGGTACGAAGGCATAGAAACCGATGCCGAAAAAGCCCGACACGATCACCGCGCTCACGACGGCATAGGCCAGCGTGTGGATGTTCCAGCCGAGATCGAACGCGGCATGCAGCGGGACCAGCAGCAGCAGCGTGCTGCCGAGATAGACGTGCGCCGAGAGCCAGCCTCGTAGCGGCGCGTCCCCCGCTCCGTAGCGCCGCTTGCGTACGCCGATCCAGAGCAGCCAGAGCATGA
>CAYGXT010000625.1:0-2119 GCA_964353695.1 uncultured Myxococcaceae bacterium | reverse complement strand
CCTCTTCGCCCGGCCGGATGCGACGAACCCCCGCCTCCCCGGCCTGCGCCGCCGCCAGCCTTGCCAGCGTACGCACGGGAGCGATCCCGACCCGGAGCGGCAGGCCGAGCCCGGCCCGCGCGGCCTCGCGCAGCGCCCCCGCCAGGATCTCCACCTCCTCGAGACGCTCCGTCGCATCGAGGAAGACCGCCTCGAGTCCCTCGGGCTCGAGGGCATCCGCCAGACGCCGCAGGCAGGCCCGCAGGCGCACGGCCGCCTCGCGGTAGAAGGCCATCCGCGTACGCAGCGCCCGCGCCCGGGGGCAGCGCTCGAGAGCTTCGAGGACGGGCATGCCGACCCGAACGCCCGCGGCCAGCGCCTCCTCGGTGGCAGACTGCACCAGGCCGCGCTTGCGCGGATCGCCGCCGACGATCACGGGCCGGCCGGCCAGGGCGGGATCTGCCGCCCGCTCCACGGCAGCGTAGAAGCCGGGGACCTCTGCGTAGAGCAGCGTACGTGTCACGGTTGCGGCAGCGGCGCGGCCTCGCAGAGGACGACGGCCAGCGCATGGGTGCGGCTTCGGGAAAGGGCCAGATGCAGGCGCGCGCAGCCCCGGCTGGCCGCAATCTCCGCAACGCGTCCGTGGAGCCGCAGCGTGGGGGCCTGATCCTGCCCTGCGTCGACCACTTCGATGTCAGCCCAGCGCACGCCGTGCGCCCAGCCCGTTCCCATCGCCTTCATGACCGCTTCCTTGGCGGCGAAGCGAAGGGCGAAGTGTGGCGCGGCCCGGGCGAAGCGCTCGCATGCGATGCGCTCTGTCGCCGTAAAGACGCGCGCGGCGAAGCGACCTCGATGACGCTCGAGGGCCCGGGCTACGCGCGAAATCTCGATCACGTCGATGCCGCTGCCGACGATCACGTTTCCCCCGGGAGCCAAGGCTAGGCCGCGGGCCTCCGGGGCGCCGGCCCAAGACGCCCAGGAGCGTTCGGCCTCGGGCAGCTGCCCTCAACACCGGTCAGGGCCAAGGGCAGGCACGGCGGCTTGGTTCCGTCGGCTCCGTCCGGTACCCTGCGCGGGCTCAATTCCGGGAGGACCTCTGTCCATGCGCGTCGGCATAAACGGCTTCGGTCGCATCGGGCGCCTTGCCCTGCGTGCGGCCCGAGGCACCGCCCTCGAGTTCGTCGGCATCAACGACCTGACAGACGCCAAGACCCTTGCCCACCTGCTGAAGTGGGATTCGATCCACGGCCCCTTCCCCGGGCCGGTCGAGGCGGCAGAGAACGCAATCATCGTGGACGGCAAGCGGATCCCCGTAACGGCCGAGAAGGATCCCGCGAAGCTCCCGTGGAAGGAGCTCGGAGCGAAGGTCGTACTCGAGTCGACCGGCCATTTCACGTCGCGCGAAGGCGCGGCCAAGCACCTCACGGCCGGCGCCGAGCGCGTGCTGATCTCGGCTCCCGCGACCGACCCCGACGTGACGATCGTGCTGGGGGTCAACACCAGCGCCTACGATCCGGCGAAGCATCGGATCGTGTCGAATGCCTCGTGCACCACGAACTGCCTGGGGCCGATCGCCAAGGTTCTGCACGACTCCTTCGGACTCGTGCGCGGCTGGATGACCACGATCCACGCCTACACCAACGATCAGGTGACCCTCGACTTCCCGCACAAGGATCTGCGCCGCGCGCGCGCGGCGGCCGTCTCGATGATCCCGACCAGCACCGGAGCAGCGAAGGCCATCGGCCTCGTGCTGCCGGAGCTGGCGGGCAAGCTCGATGGCTATGCCATGCGCGTGCCGACTTCGGACGTTTCCGTCGTGGATCTTTCCGTCGAGCTCTCGAAGGCGACCGACGCGAAGGCCATCAACGCCGCCATGAAGGCCGCCGCCGATGGCCCGATGAAGGGCATCCTGCAGTACTGCGACGAGCCCCTGGTCTCGATCGACTTCCGTGGAAATCCGCACTCCTCGATCCTCGACGCGGCCTGCACCAAGGTGATGGGCGGAAACTTCGCCAAGATCCTTTCCTGGTACGACAACGAGTGGGGCTACTCGAAGCGCGTGGTCGACCTGGCGCTCCTGCTCGGGAAGTAGTGCCGTGGCATTGCGCGACCTCACGTCGCTGCTGGCGGAGCCGGGGGG
>CAYGXT010000624.1:0-2122 GCA_964353695.1 uncultured Myxococcaceae bacterium | reverse complement strand
CCTGTGCCGTGCCCGAATAGGCGACGCGCCGCACGCGCCCCGGGAACGTCTCGCCCGGGAAGGCGTCGATGCGCACCTGCGCCGTCTGGCCCTCGCGTACGCGAGCGACGTCGTTCTCGTCCACCTCGGCCAGCAGGTGGATGCGGCGGTCGTCGGCCAGCACCGCAATCACCGTGCCTCCGTTCTGGATGTCGGCGACGGCCGTGCCCACGTTCACGCGCCGCTCGAGCACGACGCCGTCCACCGGGGAGCGGATCACCGACTTCTCGAGGTCGCGCTCGGCGCGGCGCAGAGCGGCTTCAGCCTGCTCCACCGCAGCCCGTCGCGCATCCACCTCGGCCTTCGCGTCGCGCGTGGCGATCTCGGCCAACGCCAGGCGATGCTTCAGGTCGTCCACGGTGCTTTCGGGCGCCACACCCTGCGCGAAGAGACGCATGACACGGGCATGGTCGCGGCGCACCTGCTCGAGGTCTGCGGCGGCTCGCGCCACCACGTCCTGGCGGGCGAGGGCGCGCTTCAGGTCGAGCCCCGCGCGTAGCTCGGCCACCAGCTGGTCGAGGCGGTCGTGATCGAGCTCCACCAGCGGCTGGCCCGCACTCACGCGCGCACCGTCATCGCAGTGGACGGTGGAGACGATGCCCGGGATCTCCGACTGCACGGTGATTCGGGCGAAAGGCTCGAGCCCGCCGGTCGCCACCACGGTCTCACGCAGGTTGCCGCGGACCACCTCGAGGGCGCGGTAGCTCTCGGGCGTGCCGCGATCCTTGGCGCGCAGATCCCAGGTCAGGCCCTGGTACACCAGCCAGAGGAAGAGCCCAGCTCCGAGAAGTAGGGTCGTTGCGAGGGCGCCGCGGCGAAGAAAGCGCTTGGGCATCGCCGTTCATCATCCTGCCGCGGTGGCGCGGGCGCAAGGTGGCGGTGGAGCGGGCCGCCCCAACCCAGGCCCGGCCCCGATTCCCGGCGCTGCGCCGCGCGGGCTATAGGCGCTGCAGCAGTGCTGCGTTCGACACGGGGCTGGCTCCCCGCCGCGCCAGCGCGAAACCGCCGGATTCCGCGACTACGCCGAAGGCTTCCGAGCGCAGAGCGCGCTCGAGGATCGGCTTCTCGTCGGGCCGCGGCGGGAGCGAGAAGAGCAGCCACTCGGCATCGAAGATGCCGGCGCGAAGCGTGTAGGAGTAAGCGCGGCTCGAGACCTGCGGCACGATCTGCTCGGAGCTCGCGATACGCGCGGTCGGGGGCACCTGCGCGATGAGGGCGTAGAGGGCATCGCGGCGCGCTCCTTCCTCGTCCGAGATCCCGAAGACGAAGCGATCGAAGCCCGCGCGGGCCGTCGCCTGCTGCAGCAGGGCGCCGTGCTGGTGGCTCGTCACCAGCATCGCGGCCAGCAGCGCGAGGAGCCAGGCGCGGCGGCGGACGGGGCCGCCGGTGTCGCTCTCCCAGTGCGGCCTCCCGATCCAGTCGAGATGGTGCACCACGCCGATGAACAAGAACATCGTCCAGAACACGGTGTACTGGAACGAGATCTGGATCATCGGCGGATAACGGGTCGCCAGCAGCGTGAAGAAGAGCCCCGGAATCGAAAGCAGCAATCCCGCCGGACGGCGCCAGGGCAGGAAGACCAACGGCGCCATGATCTGGAGCAGATAGACCAGCTTCTCGCGTTCGAGCAGCGTATGCAGCGTGTAGCCGGGGTTTCCGATCACCGTGAGCAGGACGCCGCCGAAGCCGCTCATGCCGGCGGGGAGCAGATCCTGGTACTGGTTCACGTACGAAGACTGTCCGGCAAGGGCCGCCGGCATCACCAGCAGCTTGATCACAAGAAAGTGCGCGAGACCGAGCACAGCGATCTCGGCGCCGAGGCGTGGCCGCAGGCCGGTGAGCACCAGGTAGGCGCCGAGAAGCCCGACGCATCCCGCCACGTCCTCGCGCACGGAAATCGCGAGCAGCGCGAAGAGGAGGGCCGGCACGCTGCGCCCCGACTCAGCGAAGTAGAGCGTGAACCACACGAAGAACGGCGCCAGTGGGAGGTAGTGGAATTCGTAGAGGTTGGCGCCGTGTACCGGCGCATAGAGCAGGTAGGCGAAAGCGAAAACCAGTCCCCCGCTCTCGCTGGCCAGCACGT
>CAYGXT010000623.1:0-2122 GCA_964353695.1 uncultured Myxococcaceae bacterium | reverse complement strand
CGTCGAGGTCGAGCGCAGCCTCGAGGAGTCACGTGCCGAGGCCGCGCCCGCATTGCCCGGCATGGCGGAGAGCGCGCAGGCGGCCCGGCGCGCCCGCGCCGCGCTCCACCCGGCAAATCTGCGCCAGCTCGCGCAGCGCAAGGGCAAGGCCAAGAGCTTCTTCGAATGCGGCATGGCCGCCTTCCAGGCCGGCCGCTGGGCCGAGGCCGCCGCCGGCGTGCGGCTCGCCATCGCTTTCGATCCGGCCAACCAGGCCTACAAGGAGTCGTTCGGCGCCGTGCAGCGCAAGGCCAGCGAGGAGCGGGGAAATCAGCTCGTGCAGAAGGCGCAGCATGCGCTGGAGCTCCGCGAGGATCGGGAGGCCCTGCGGCTCTACGAGGAGGCGCTCCTGCATCGCCCGCACGACCCGGAAGCCAACTACGAGGCGGCCCGGCTCGTGCTGATGCTCGGCGAGGACCTGAAGCGCGCCAAGGACTATGCGGCGCGGGCTTGCGAGCTCGTGCCGGAGAGTGTGGCCTATCGCCGCACGCTGGGTCAGATCTACCGGGCTGCCGGTCTCGTCGTCAACGCACGGCGCGAGCTCGAGGCGGCGCTACGCATCGATCCAAAAGATGGAGTCGCTCGCGCGGAGCTCAGGGCTCTCAGCTAGGGCAGCGTGCCAAGGACAGGAGGGGAAAGCATGGGTCGCGTGATCGGCATCGATCTGGGCACTACAAATTCTTGTGTCGCCGTGATGGAGAACGGTCAGCCGACGGTGCTTCCGAACGCCGGCGGCTACAAGACCACGCCGTCCATGTTCGCGGTCACCGCCGATGGCAAGCGCCTCGTGGGTCACCTCGCCAAGCGGCAGGCGATCACCAACTCGCGCAACACCGTGTATGCCTCGAAGCGTCTGATCGGACGCCGCTTCGACGCCGCCGAGACGCAGCAGGCGATGGCCCTGTGTCCGTACGAGGTGCTGAAGGGGCCGAACGACGATCTGCGCATCCGCCTCGGCGAGAAGGTCTTCACCTGCGCAGAAATCGCCTCGATCATCCTGCGGGAGATGAAGCGGGTGGCTGAGGAGGCCTGCGGCGAGCCCGTGCGCGACGCCGTCATCACCGTGCCGGCCTACTTCAACGACAGCCAGCGCCAGTGCACCAAGGACGCCGGCAGGATCGCCGGCCTCGAGGTGCTGCGCATCATCAACGAGCCGACGGCCGCCGCGCTCGCCTACGGCTTCGGCAAGCGGAAGGATGAGAAGATCGCGGTCTACGATCTCGGCGGTGGCACCTTCGACATCTCGATCCTCGAGCTCGGGAGCGGCGTGCTCGAGGTGCTCGCCACGGGGGGCAGCACCTTCCTCGGAGGCGAGGACTTCGACCGTCGCATCGTGATGCACCTGATCGAGCTGTATCAGCAGGCGGAAGGCATCGACCTGCGAGGCGACCCGATGGCGCTCCAACGCCTGAAGGACGCGGCGGAGAAGGCCAAGTGCGACCTCTCGACGCGCGAGACGACTGAGATCAACCTGCCCTTCATCGCCAACTCCGAGGCCGGACCCAAGCATCTGAACCTCGAGTTCGCGCGTGCGACGCTCGAGGCGATGGTGGACGACATCGTGAGTCAGACCGTGAAGATCGTGGAGCAATGCCTGCGCGACGCGGAGCTGCGCCCGGAGGAGATCGACCAAGTGATCCTGGTGGGCGGCCAGACACGCATGCCGCTGGTGCAGAACGCCGTGGCCGAGCTCTTCGGCAAGCGCCCCCACAAGGGCGTGAACCCCGACGAGGTGGTGGCCGTGGGCGCTGCGCTGCAGGGCGAGGCCCTGCTGAGCGAGGACAAGAGCCTGCTGCTGCTCGACGTGACACCGCTCTCCCTCGGCATCACGACCCTCGGCGGGCACTTCGCGAAGCTGATCGAGCGCAACACGACCGTCCCCGTGCGCAAGCAGCACACCTTCACGACGACTCGCGACAACCAGTCGGCCGTGAAGATCCGGGTGCAGCAGGGCGAGAGTGATACGGCGTTGGAGAACGATCTGCTGGGCGAATTCGTGCTCTCCGGTGTCCGGCCGGCCCCGAAGGGGGAGCCCTCGATCGAGGTCTCCTTCGACATCGACGCCAACGGCATCGTGAGCGTC
>CAYGXT010000622.1:0-2125 GCA_964353695.1 uncultured Myxococcaceae bacterium | reverse complement strand
CAGCACACGCGCGACCCGTGCGAGGTGCTGGAGCTGCTCCACCACCTCGGTGTCCGTGGGCGGCTCGGTGCCGGGGGGCAGCTCGCTTCCAGGATCCATCACGCGGGCGGCCGCGTCGTAGGAGAGCTTTGCGCGGCTGCAGATCACGCCGCGGGCGAAACGACGCCCGCGCACCTCACCCGAGGCTGCAAGATCGAGCATCACCACGAGCACCCTGCGGTCCACGCTCGGGCGCAGCGAGCAGAGGTCGCCCGAGAGCTCGTGCGGCAGCATCGGAATCGCGCGGTCCGGAAAGTAGACGCTGTTGCCGCGGCGCAGGGCCTCGCGGTCGAGCGCCGAGCCCTCTGGGACGAAGGCCGCCACGTCCGCGATGGCGACCCAAAGCCGCGTCCCGCCCCGCGGCAGAGCCTCGACGCAGACGGCGTCATCGTGATCGCGGGCCGTCACAGGGTCGATGGTCAGGAACGGAAGCGCGCGGAGATCCTCCCGCTGGAGCCCGTCGTCGCCTTTCTCGCCCGCCGCGAGCGCGGCCACCTCGGCCTCGACCTCGGCCGGAAATGCCACCGGCAGCCCATGCCGCCAGACGATCACGCGGAAGTCGGCCTCTGCCACGCCGGGCGCGCCCAGTACCTCTACCACCCGCGCCGTGCGCGCGGCACCCCGACCACGGTCGAGCTCGATCCGCACCCAATCGCCGTCGCTGCCCTCCCCCGTGGCCCCACGCGGGATCTCGAACGTCCTGCGCGCGACGTCACGAAACGGTGTCACCCGTGCCGCAGAGCGTCCGCGCCCGAGACGCAGCAGTCCCAGCACTTCTTCACGCGTTCCGGACCTGCGCGGGCCGGAGCGCTTCCCAGCTTGGGGGCCGGCACGCGGTTGGGGACCGGCACGCGGCTCCCCGCGCGCATCACGGCGCGGCTTCTTTCGGTCCGTGGGCCGCTTCGTCTTGGGCGGCTTCGGTCTGCGCGGCTGCTTCACTCGCATGCGAGGGTAAGGCCAACGCCTCGTTGACGCCGCAGGGGCCCGGCCGTACCCTGCGGCCCGGCTGCCCGGGTGGCGGAATTGGTAGACGCACCAGATTCAGGGTCTGGCGGTCGCAAGGCCGTGCTGGTTCGAGTCCAGTCCCGGGCACCACTTTCCCATCGGCGTTCTCGGCATCAGGCGCGGCTGCTCAGCGCCTCGACGCTCGCCAGGATGCCGTCCGCGTCGAGGCCCTGGTGGGCCATCTGCTCCCAGAGGCCGCCACAGCCCTCCCGATGCGTTCCGACGTGGGCGTAGCGCGGGCGCAGGCCGCGCTCGAGCAGCCAGGTGCCGTAGCGCGAGCCGAGGCCTGTGCTGCGGCCGAGGCCCTCCGCCACCAGGACGAAGCCCGTGCGGCCGAGCTTCCGGATCGCGTCCTCGTCCACGACATTGAGCGTGGCCTTGTTCACGAGACCGACGTCGAGCCCCCGCTCGCGCAGCCGCTCCACGGCGTCGAGTGCCCGGTACAAGGTCTCGCCGAAGCTCACGACGTAGCCGGCGCTGCCCTCGCGTACGAAGTCGTCACGCCCCGGCTCGAAGCGGTAGCTCCCGCCAAAGCGCTCGCTGCCGTCCGCCGCAAGAATCGTTGGGACCGAGGAACGGGTCGAAAACACGAAGCGCAGGCCCGGCTCGTCGAATATCCGCTCGAGCGCACTGCGCATCTGGTTTCCGTCGGCCGGGAAGTAGAGGCGCGTGCTGTTCTCTTCCTCGAGACCGTTGTCTGCGAAGAAGTTGTTGAGACCGAAGTGGCAGGTGTTGTCCGCCATGTCGTCCACGCCGGCATGCGAGAAGTGGGAGAGCACGTTCGAGTGGTTGAGCCGCGCCATGCTGATCTCGGAGACGCACATCTCGAGGAAGGCCGAAAAGGTGCCCATGATGCCCTGGCGTCCGGGATCCATGCCGAACCCGGCCGCCGCGCTGAAGTTCGCACGTTCCATGATGCCGGAGCGGACGTAGATCTCGGGAAAGGCCTTGCGGATGTGCACCAGCCCGCAGGAGCCCTCGAGATCGCTGTCGAGTACGAGGACCTTGGCCTTGCGCTCTTCCGGCTTCATGCGGCCTAGGATGTCCACGAGCACCTGGCCGAAGAGGTTGCGATTCGAGG
>CAYGXT010000621.1:0-2130 GCA_964353695.1 uncultured Myxococcaceae bacterium | reverse complement strand
CGCGTCCGGCGGCTGCGACGGCGCGCCGCACGACCCGCCAGGCGTGGGCCGGGCCACTCTGCGGGAGCAGTTCCTCCCGCACCCGATCGTCGAAAGCCACCAGACCCACGCGATCCCCGGCTCGGCCGGCAGCGGCCGCCAGCAGGGCGGCGAGGTGCGCGGCCAGCGTCGCCTTGCTGCGGCCGGCGACCCCGAAGCGCATGGAGGCCGAGACGTCGAGCAGCAGCACGAGGGTCCGGTCGCGCTCTTCGCGGAAGCGCCGCACGAAAGGCGTGCCGCTGCGCGCGGTCGCGTTCCAGTCGAGCGAGCGTACGTCGTCGCCCGGCACGTAGGGCCGCAGCTCCTCGAACTCGATTCCGCCACCGCGAAACGCGCTGGTGTAGGCCCCGCCGAGGACGCTGTTGGCTTCGCGCCGACTCCGCAGCGTGAGCAGGCGCGCTGCGCGCGAGAGCTGCGCCGCGGTCGGCGCAAGGCTCATGGCGTCTCGACGGCGGCCAGCACCGCGTCGATCACGGTCTCTGCTGAGAGTCCGTCGGCCTCGGCCTCGTAGCTCACCAGCACCCGATGGCGGAGCACGTCCTTCGCCACGTGCTTCACGTCATGGGGCGTCGCGAAATCACGGCCTTCGAGCAGCGCCCACGCCCTGGCCGCACGCACCAGGAAGATCGAGGCGCGCGGTGATGCGCCGAGCGCGACCACGCCGGCCGCGGACATTCCCTCGAGCTTCGCGCCAGCCTGGATCGGATCACGTGTCGCCCGTGCGATGCGGACCGCGTACTGCGAGACCTGCGGCGCAACGTGTACGGCGCTCGCCGCGACTCGTAGGGCGCGGACGCCCGCTGCGTCGGTCACGGCCGCCACGCTGCTCGGGGCCGTGGCTGAGCGCTCGACCACTTGCAGCTCTTCTTCGGCGCTCGGGTAGTGGACGGCGAGCTTCAGCAGGAAGCGGTCGATCTGGGCCTCGGGCAGCGGATAGGTGCCCTCCAGCTCGATCGGGTTCTGCGTCGCCATCACGAAGAACGGATCTGGAAGCGGGAGGGTCTCGTCGCCGAGCGTCACCTGCCGCTCCTCCATCGCCTCGAGCAGCGCCGACTGCACTTTCGCGGGCGCGCGATTGATCTCGTCGGCCAGCAGCACGGGTGTGAAGATGGGGCCGCGGCGCAGGACGAACTCTTCGCGCGCTGGAACGTAGATCGGGGTTCCGAGCACGTCCCCGGGCAGCAGGTCGGGCGTGAACTGCACGCGTCGGAAACCGAGGCCGAGAGCCTGCGCGAGGGTGCGTACGGCCGTGGTCTTGGCCAGGCCCGGCACGCCTTCCACCAGCACGTGGCCTCCGGCGAGGAGTCCGACCAGCAGCCCCTCGACGAGATCGCGCTGGCCGACGATCACGCGGCCGATCTCCTGCGTGAGACGCTCGAGGGTCTCCGATGCGCTGCTCACGCGGGTTCGACCCTCAGGACTTGGCTTCCGATTCGCGGATGCGGCGAGCGATCTCCGTGGTGCGCACGCCCGGAATCTCGCGCAAGCGGCGCACGCTCCCTCCCCAGCCGAGGACATCCTCGCGGCCCACGATCGTGGCGAGGCTCCAGTCGCCGCCCTTCGCCAGCACGTCGGGCCGCAGCGCGCGGATCAGGCGCAGCGGCGTGTCCTCGCCGAAGATCACCACCCAGTCCACACAGCCGAGGGCGGCCAGCACCTCGGCGCGCTCGCGCGCGCGAACGATCGGGCGGGAAGGGCCCTTGATCCGCCGCACGCTGGCGTCCGAGTTCACAGCCACGACCAAATGCTCGCCCAGGCCGCGGGCCTGCTCGAGGCTCCGGACGTGGCCGACGTGGAGCAGATCGAAGCAGCCGTTGGTGAAGACCACGCGCTCTCCGCGACGCTGCGCCCGGCGGATGGCGTTCCCCGCGTCCGTACGCGACAGGATCTTGTGTCGAGCGACCGTCACGAGCCGTCTCCCCACGGATCGGCCGCCTCGGCGGGCGAGGCCACGGCGGGCGGGCTTCCGGCGACGCTCGGCAGCACGCTCTGGATCGCCTCGATGCCCCGCTTCACGAAAGCCGGCACGTCTTGCAGCAAGAAGCTCGCGGGACCAAGGGCGAGAGTTTTCAAGGGGATGAGGCCGGCCTC
>CAYGXT010000620.1:0-2134 GCA_964353695.1 uncultured Myxococcaceae bacterium | reverse complement strand
TGCCATATTTCCCTCTCCTGCACTTCCTCTCGGCCCGCCGGGCTCCCGATGCGTCGAGCTACATCGTGTGGCCTATCCCTGACTATTCCGACCGAGAGCAGCGAATCATTCGATCCATGGAAAAGCTCGAGACGAGGGTCGTCCTCTACGAGTTCTCGCAGATCCCCATGGTGCCGCCCGCAGAAGAGTACGCTCCCGATCTCTTTCGCTATCTGGTCGACCACTTCGAGACGGACCAGGCATTTCGGGACGAGCCGTTTGGGCGCCGACTTGTTGCGCTACGGCGCCGCCCTTCGCCAGAGCCAGGAGTGCCGCTACTGCCGGAAGGCTCAGCACTGCCCTCCTTCCGTGTCGAGCGGCCAGGTGGTGAAACGTCGATGCAAGAGGGTCCGAGCGTTGCTCGAGAGCGCTGGCCCTTCGCTCGGGTCTTGGCGCTGCGCCCCATTCGCGGTGGGCGAACCGTCGTGACGTTCGATGTCGAGGTCCCAGCTGCGGCTCGCCTCCAGACGGCGGTCGGCGCGCACCCAAGCGCCTGGGCTGCCTACCCTTCCTCTTCTGCCCGCCTCTCCATTGACCTCGAGACGGGCGGGGTACGTGAGCGGCTCTTCGAGCGGAACCTCGACCCGACGAGGCATTTGGAGGATCGAGGCTGGTTCGAAGTCGACATACCGTTGGAAAGATATGCGGGCCGGCGGGTCCGGCTCGAATTCGCAGCCACGACCGACGACGCAGAAGCCGAGACGCTTCTCAGCGCCGGCTTCGAAGAGCCGCGCCTCGTCTTGCCGGTTGCAGATGAGCGCCCATGAGCGGCCCTCGCGGGCGGCAGATCCAGTCGAGAGTCGCTACCCCGCGGGCCCTTCTACGCGCGATTGCCGGCGGCTCGAGTCTGAGCTCTCGGCTGCTGGTGTGAAATCGATGGACTGCCTGAAGGCGCCCTGATAGGGTATTTCGCTTTCTTGCGAATCGAGGCGGGACGAAGTGAACTCGAGGAACGATCTGCTCGCGGTCGTGGGATGGGGGCTCGCCGGCACCGCTGTCTGCGCTGCTGCTTCGTTCCTCGAGCCGAATCTGGTCGAGGAGGGGATGCCGCTTCATGTCGCTCAGCGTCTCCTGCAAGGGGACCGGCTCTACAGCGACGTGGTCTTCTTCACCGGTCCTCTCCCCTTCGAGCTGCTGGCCCTCCTCTTCCGCATCCTGGGAGACCATCTCTTCGTCGCGCGGGGCACGGTCGTCGTGCTGCAAGGGCTTGTTACGGCCTCCGTGTTCGCGCTCGCCCGCCGCGGCGCGGTAGGGCCGCTTGCTCACGTGGCAGCGGCGTTCCAGGCCTCGGTTCCGTTCCTGCTGTTCCCCCTCTTTTCGATCTACTTTCACAGCACGCTGGCCGCGCTCCTGAGCGCGCTCGCAGTCTACGCCGCCGCGCGCGGGATTGCGTCCGCTCGCTGGGCGGTTGCGGCAGGGGTATTGATCGCTTGCGTTGCACTCTGCAAGCAGAGCGTGGGCGCCGTGCTCGCAGTCTCGCTCGTGAGCACGGTCGTGATCTATGCGCGCGCCGGCGAGCGCGCCTTGATCGCCCGGGCGATCGTCGGCGGCGGGCTCACAGTCGCACTGGTGACGCTTCTCGTCTTTGCGGTGCGAGGCAACGCTCGAGACTTCATCGAATCCATGGTCACCGCTCCCCTGACACTCGGTGGCTCCTATCGGATGCCATTCCCTGCTCTTTGGCCGCCGGGCGATGTCGGTCCGGAGGCACTCGAGAGCTGGCTCTACTACGCACCACGCCAATTCGTGCTGGCCAGCGGCAAGTACCCGAGCTCGGGCTACCTCATCGAGCTGATCTCGCAGATCCTGTACGCCCTGCCCTTCGCGACTCTCTTGGCCACGGCCGTCCAGGCAATCCGGGGCAGGCTGTCGAGCTCGGCAGCGCTCCAGCTCGGAGCGGTTCTTGCGTCGATCACAGGTCTTTTTCCGCGTAGCGATTGGGGACACCTCTCGATGGCGCTGCCGGCCACAGGGGTGCAGCTCGTGTTGCTCGCGAGCGGACGGCGCTCGTCGGTCGAATGGCGCGAGATTGCGCGTCGGATCCTGGCTGCGCTGCTCACGGCTGGCGTTGCGGCTTCGGCGATCGCGAGCGCCA
>CAYGXT010000619.1:0-2138 GCA_964353695.1 uncultured Myxococcaceae bacterium | reverse complement strand
GCGTTGAGCAGGCCGCGAAGAAGGCCGGCGTCGCCGTGAAGGTGCCGTTCAAGCCCGGGCGCATGGATGCGTCGCAGGCGCAGACGGACGTCGAGTCCTTCGCGGTGCTCGAGCCGATCGCCGACGGCTTCCGCAACTACCTGAAAGGCAAGTTCGCGGTCGCCGCCGAGCAGCTGCTGCTCGACAGGGCGCAGCTCCTGACGCTCACGGCACCCGAGATGACGGTCCTCGTAGGCGGCCTGCGCATGCTGGGGACCAACGTCGGTGGCGCGAAGCACGGGGTCTTCACCTCCAAGCCCGAGGCGCTGACCAACGACTTCTTCATCAACCTGCTCGACATGGGCACCGAATGGAAGCCGGTCTCGGGCGCCGAGGACGTGTTCGAAGGGCGCGACCGCAAGACGGGCAAGGTCAAGTGGACCGGCACGCGCGTTGATCTCGTCTTCGGTTCGAACTCGCAGCTGCGGGCCCTCGCCGAGGTCTATGCAAGCGACGACTCGAAGGAGAAGTTCGTGCAGGACTTCGTGGCCACGTGGACCAAGGTGATGAATCTGGACCGCTTCGACCTCGCCTGATCGTGGCATGAGCGTTTCGAGGGCTTCACAGGGCGGCAGCCGCTGCCCAACAACCGGCTGCAATGGACCGGCTGCGCATCGGGGTGTGCCAACATCGGGGCCGGTGGGCGGCCGGTTGGGTGCTTGATCGCGGCCGCCTGCCGGTCGATACTGGGCAGCAACACGGGCAGCCGGCCGCTGAGCCGGGATCCGTTGGGCCGACCGAGCGCCCGGCTACACGTCCTCGAGTCGGACGCCACGCCCCTCACGCAGCGCTTTGCGCGCGCCCGCTATTCGTTTTAGGAATCCAGGGTGGTTCTCGATACGGTAGTCGATCCACGCTTCCTCGTCCTCGAAGCCGATCAGCACGCCCGCCGGTCGACCGTGGCGTGTGATCACCACTTCCCCGCTGCTTGCGAGGCGCAGGTATCGCGAGAAGTCATCCTTCATCTTCGCCAACGCTACCGTCCGGCTCGGCCTCTCCGTACTCCGTGAGCCACTGCTCGGCTTGCTTCTTCGCGACGATCGCGAGGACTTCAACGGTCTGCTCTCTGACGTCATAGAACACCCTCGTCTCGCCTACACGGAGGCGGTATTGAGGCTTCGCCATCCCACGCAGGCGCTTGATGCGGCTCCTGCTCCTCTTCGTTGGCTCGTGCCGCATGTCCTTCTCCATGGCGTCCCGCACCTCGGAGCGGATCCGAGCGGGAAACCTCCGGAGATCCTGGGCCGCCTGCGGAGCCAGCACGATCTCGAACCGCATTCTGGCCAGATTCTAGCCAAACCGGGCGGCCCAACAACCGGCTGCAACGGACCGGCTGCGGATCGGGGCTTGCGACCATCGAGGCCAGCGGCCGGCCGTGGGTGGCTCGCCGCGAGGCCGCCCGCCGGTCGATACTAGGCAGCAACACGGGCAGCCGGCCGCTGAGGCGGGATCCGTTAGCCGCTCGAGAGGCCGATAAGGCTCTTGCGTGTCCGTATATACACGCGTATGGTTCTTTCGTGCGCTTCAGCTGGGATCCTCGAAAGAGTGCCCGGAACCTTCGGGAGCGGGGCTTCGATTTCGAGTTCACGACCCTGATCTTCGACGGTCCTACGCTAGAGCGTGACGATACGCGCCGGAACTACGGCGAGCAGCGAATCATCGCAGTCGGATTGGCTCAGATGGTCGCGCTCACCGTGGTCTTCACCGATCGAGCCGAGATCGGCGGGTTCGTGCGACGGATCATCTCGGCTCGACAGAGCAACCGACGTGAGCGCGATGCGTACCTCGAAGCCCTCGACCAAGACTGAACGCCCGCTCCGTGGGCGGGCGAATCTCGCCCGACTACGAAAGACCAGCGAGCGCATGATCGCCCGGACGTCGCCGCCGGAACTTGCAGACCTACCGGCTGAGTTCTGGGCTGACGCGACCCTTGTCCACCCGGTTGCGAAGCAGCCTATCTCGCTTCGTGTCGATGGTGACGTGCTCGACTGGTTCAAGGAACAGGGGCCGCGCTACCAGTCGCGCATGAATGCCGTCCTGCGTGCATATATGTCGGCCGTACGTACGCGTGCACCTAGGAAGGGAGCGGCCTAACACGG
>CAYGXT010000618.1:0-2142 GCA_964353695.1 uncultured Myxococcaceae bacterium | reverse complement strand
TCCACGGCCGCAACGCCGTGATCGACGGCGATCACTGTCCAACCTTCCGGCAGGCGCACGGAGAACCCGTATTGCGTGCCGGCCCAGGCCTTCTCGGCGAGCCGCACCGGCCCCGATGCGGGAGCGGCTGCGACGCGCGGCGGATCTTCGCCGGGTCGGCGGCGCGCGTAGACCGTGCCGCTCGGCAGGGCGTAGAGGGCGGCAAAGGAGCTCACGTCCTGCGCCGAGAGCCGGCGTGGGCCGAGGCGGTCGCGGGCCACCTCGTGCATGAGGTCGGTGGGAAAAGGGCTGTGGCTGCGCGCGCCGAGGGCATGGCCGATCTCATGCGCAGCCACGACCTCCACCTGCTCGGGCGTCAGCAGGCCGTACTCGTCGGCCACATAGACCCGCACCTCGGCCGCGCTCAGCGCGGCCTCGATGCTGCCCCCCGCCGCATCCCCGCCCCGAACGCGGCAGGCGTCACCCAGCGGTGTCATGCCGAGCACCTGCTTGCCGTCCTCGGGCGTGGGCGCCCGCTCGCCGAGGAGGCGGATCCGGACGTCGGGCTTCTCCCCCTCCGCAGCGCGCCGGAAACGGATCGGCGCGCCAAGCTCCTGCTCCCAATGCGCGAGCCCACGCTCCACGGCCTGCACGTAGACCGCGGGGGGCGTCGGATGATCCTCGTCCGCGAGCCCGGCAGCGAGCTGAGGCGCATCGATCGCGACGGCCAGAGGAAAGCGCTCGTCCGGCCAGCGGCACGTCGCGAGCACGTCTTCGTCGCTGCCCTCGATCCGCAGCCGGTGCACCACGAAGGGCAGATAGTTGGGCTCATGCAGCTCGGGATGCGCGACGCGAAAGGCCTGGTACTCGCGGCGATCGGGCGGCAGGGGCGAGAGCGACTCGGTCTTCGGCCCGGCATCGGAGCAGCCGAGCGCGGCGAGCAGGGCGGCGACGGCCGCCAGCCACGCCCGCCCGCCCCTCACCGCGCCCCGTGCCGGCGGCCGCGCATCGTACGCTGCAGCTCGCGATCTTCTTCGCGCCGGCGAATGGTCTCCCGCTTGTCGTAGAGCTTCTTGCCCCGGGCGAGCGCGAGCTCGACCTTGGCCTTCCCGTCCTTGAAGTAGAGGCTGAGCGGAACGAGCGTGAAGCCGCGCTCGGAGACGTCGCCCAGCAGGCGCGCAATCTCGGCCCGATGCAGCAGCAGCTTGCGCTCGCGCCGGGGGTCGGCGTTCTCGCGGCCCGCCTCCTCGTACGGGCTGATATGGGCGTTCACCAGATAGGCCTCGCCGCGACGCACGACGGCGTAGGCGTCCACCAGGCTCGCCTTGCCCGCGCGCAGCGACTTCACCTCGGGGCCGCGCAGCACCAAGCCGGCCTCGTAGGTATCGAGGAGCTCGTACTCGAAGCGGGCGCGGCGATTCGTCGCGATGAGCTTGCGCGTCTTGTCAGGGGCATCGGCCACCGCCGCACGGTAGCAACGATTCTTCTTCTCCCCGGATGCCTGCGCTCGCAGGCCGCGAGGGTCGCCCTACTCCCGAATCCGGTTCCGGGCGTCCACGAAGACGCGCTTGGCCTGCCAATCGCGGCACTCGGCATCGTCCAGCTGCATGTAGCTGGCGATGATGATGACGTCGTGGGGCTTGACGAGATGTGCCGCGGCGCCGTTCACGCAGATCTCCCCCGAGCCCGGCTCGCCCGGGATGGCGTAGGTATGCAGCCGGCTCCCGCTCGTGCAGTCGTAGAGATCGACCTGCTCGTAGGGGAGAATGTCGGCCGCGCGGAGCAGGTCTTCATCGATGGTGATGCTGCCCTCGTACTCGAGATTCGCATCGGTGACGCTGGCGCGGTGGATCTTGGATTTGAGCATGGTTCGCATCACGGGCGTTCCTCCCCTTGCGGCTTGAAATGGAGCAAACGGTTGTCGATGAGGCGCACCGGCGGCCCCCCGGCATTGGGGCCGGGCGGGAAGCGCACGGCCAGGGCGAGCAGCGCAGGGCCCTCGAGGCGGGCCGGGGCGGCCTCGAGCGTCTGCGGATCGCAGAGCTCGACGTAATCGATCTCGGCGCGGGGCGCGTGTGCGATCTCGGCGCGGACGAGATCGAGGAGCGCGCCGGCCTCGTTCTCGCCGGCCGAGAGCGCAGACTCGGCGGCGTCGAGGGAGCG
>CAYGXT010000617.1:0-2142 GCA_964353695.1 uncultured Myxococcaceae bacterium | reverse complement strand
GTCGATCTCCGCGGTTCCGATGTCGAAGTGCTGGTGGATCCGCACCGGCAGCCCTGAGGGGTTGACGATGATGCGTTCGGGCCGGTACGTGTCCGCGACGTGGACGTGGTCGAACCGTCCGCGAGCCAGCTCGATCTGCTCGGTCGCATCTCGCCACTGCTGCCGTCGGGGCTCACGCGCTCGTTCTTCGTGAGCTCGGGTGCCGAGGCCATGGACGGTGCCCTCAAGCTCGCCCACCGGGCGACCGGCCGGACGAAATTCGTCTCGACACTCAACGGATTCCACGGCCGCACCATCGGCGCGCTCTCCGTGATCGGGCAGGCGAAGCATCGCGATCCCTACCGCGCGCTGCTGCCCGAGCCCGTCTTCGTTCCCTTCGGTGATCTCGCCGCTGCCCGGGCCGCCATCGACGACCGCACCGCAGCCTTCGTGGTGGAGCCGATCCAGGGCGAAGGAGGGGTGAACGTGCCACCGCCGGGCTATCTGGCTGCGCTCCAAGAGCTCTGCCACGAGCACGGCTCTCTGATCATTCTCGATGAGATCCAGACGGGGATCGGCCGTACCGGAAAGCTCTTCGCCTGCGAGCACGAAGGCCTAAGCCCCGACGTGATGACGCTCGGCAAGGGCCTCGGCGGCGGCTTCCCGATAGCGGCCTTCGTAACGACCGAGGACGTGGCGGCCACGGTCTCGCTCGGCGACCACGGTGGAACCTACGCTGGCAATCCCCTCGCCTGCGCCGCGGCGAACGCCGTGCTGCGCGTCGTGATACAGGAGCAGCTCTCCGAGCGTGCGGCCGAGCTCGGCGAGCGTGTGATGCAGCGGCTCCGCACGTTCGCGGCCGAGCACTCCGGCGTAGTAGACGACGTACGGGGCCGGGGTCTGCTGATCGGCATGTCGCTCACCGACACCGAGCGCGCGGCCACGCTCTCGCTCCGCGCCGCCGAGGCCGGCGTGCTGCTGAACGTGACGGCGGGCCGCGTGATGCGCTTGTTTCCGGCTCTGAACATCCCGGAAGAGGATCTCTGGCCGGCGCTGGAGACGGTACTCGCGCTGGTGTAGGGGCTCAGGGAGTCTTCGTCTCGATCCCCACCTCGAGCAGCAGCCGGCCGAGATCGGAGAGCTTCGCGACCTCGATCCGTGAGCCTGGTGGCAGCGCGCTCGGGAGGCGCCGGAAGTAGTTCTTGGTCGTGCGCCCTTCGACGATCACGACGAGGCCGCGGTCCGACTCGCTCCGGATCAGTCGCCCGATCATCTGCTTGAGGTGCAGCAGCATGCGACCGAGCGTAAAACGCTCAAAGCTGCGAACGCCTTCCTGCGCCAGGCGGCGCTCGCGGCGCTTCAGCAGCTCGGTGGGAACGTCGAAGGGCAGCTTCTCGATCACGACGGCCTGGAGATCCGTGCCCGGCACGTCGATGCCCTGCCAGAAGGCGCGTGCGCCGAGAAGGATGGCGCCGCCCTGACGGAAGCGCTCGAGCAGCGCAGCGAAGTCGTCGGTCGCACGCCGCGGCGTCAGCACCTCGATGCCGGCCGAGACCAGACGCGGCGCGAGGCGCTCGGCCACCTGGTTCATGCGTGCGCGGCTCGTGAAGAGTCCGAGCACGCGGCCACCGAGGCGCAGTGCAAGCTCCTCGATCACCTCGGCCGTCTCGGCGACCACGTCGCCGCGGCTCTCGAGGGCGACCACGCGCATGTGCTCGCCGTAGGGGAACGGACTCGGCGCGCAGACACGTTCGAGCCGATCGCGTGCGCGCGACTCGATCTCGAGCTCGCCCAGCGAGGCGAAAGCATCGCCCTCGATGAACAGACTGGCCGAGACGCCCGCGAGGGACTCGAGCTTCGAGAGGAACTGCTCCTCGAAGGCTGCGGCAGGCGAGATCGGCCGCACCACGCAGCGCCACTCGGCCCACGGCGGGGAGAGCCCATCGAAGGCTGCGACCGCGTCGCCGCCGCCACCATCGAGCGCGACGCGCAGTGTCGACGCCCAGCCGCGCAGATCCGCCGTCGCGCGCGCGAGCGGACCGTCTGCCCCATTTTCGACCTCCGACGGATCCATCTTCTCGATTGCCGTCGCGAGATCATCGAGTCGAGTGGCAGCGATCTCAGCCACGGACTCTTCAGCCGTCTCAGCCACGGGCTCCTCAG
>CAYGXT010000616.1:0-2146 GCA_964353695.1 uncultured Myxococcaceae bacterium | reverse complement strand
CCAGATCCTCGGCCTCGCTCTCGGGGGCCGCACCAAAAAGCTCAAGTTCGGACACCATGGCGGAAACCAGCCCGGTCAGGACGTCCACAGCGGCAAGGTCTCGATCTGCGCCGAGAACCACGGCTACGCAGTGGACGCAGACTCGCTCCTGGAGGCAGGCGAGCAGGTGGAGATCACGCATCGGAACCTCAACGATGGCACCGTCGAGGGTCTGGCCCACGCACGGCGGCCGCTCTTTTCCGTCCAGTACCACCCGGAGGCCTCGCCCGGCCCCCACGACGCGGCCTACCTTTTTGGGCGTTTCCGCGAGCTCGTCGTGCGCCGCAAGGCCGGCGAAAGCGTGAGCGGTGCCGCGATCGCGCGGGGAGCCTGAGTCGCCGCATGCCCAGGCGCACCGATATCCGCACGGTCTTCGTGATCGGCTCGGGACCGATCGTGATCGGCCAGGCCTGCGAGTTCGACTACTCCGGCACGCAGGCCTGCAAGGCGCTGCGCGAGGAGGGCTACCGCGTCGTCCTGCTGAACTCGAACCCGGCCACGATCATGACCGATCCGGAGCTGGCGGACCGCACCTACATCGAGCCCATGACGCTGGAGGCGGTCGAGAAGATTCTCGAGCGCGAGAGACCCGACGTGCTGTTGCCGACCATCGGCGGGCAGACCGCGCTCAACCTCGCGGTGGAGCTGGCCGAGCGCGGCGTGCTCGAGCGCTACGGCGTCGAGCTGATTGGTGCGAAGCTGGACGCGATCCACAAGGCCGAAGACCGGAGCCTGTTTCGCGCCGCCATGCAAAAGCTCGGCCTCAAGGTGCCGATCTCTGGGCTCGCGCGCTCGGTCGAGGACGCTCGGCGCATCCTGAAGGACACCGGCATCCCCGCCATCATCCGGCCGAGCTTCACCATGGGTGGCAGCGGCGGCAGTGTGGCCTATCACGAGGAGGAGTACGAAACCCTCGTCGCGTGGGCGCTCCAGCAGTCGCCCCGCAACGCCTGCCTGATCGAGCAGAGCGTCCTCGGATGGAAGGAATACGAGCTCGAGGTCATGCGCGACTGCGCGGACAACGTCGTCATCATCTGCTCGATCGAGAACTTCGATCCGATGGGGGTACACACGGGAGACTCCATCACCGTGGCGCCGGCGCAGACGCTCACCGACAAGGAATATCAGGTGATGCGCGACGCTGCGATCGCGATCATCCGCGAGATCGGAGTGGACACAGGCGGCTGCAACATCCAGTTCGCGGTCGACCCGAAGACGGGCGAGATGGTGGTGGTGGAGATGAACCCCCGCGTGTCGCGCTCCTCGGCGCTGGCGTCGAAGGCCACGGGCTTCCCGATCGCGAAGATCGCAGCACGCCTGGCCGTGGGCTTCACGCTCGACGAGATCCGCAACGACATCACGCGCGAGACGCCCGCCTCGTTCGAGCCCACGATCGACTACGTCGTGACCAAGGTGCCGCGCTTCACGTTCGAGAAGTTCCCGAAGGCCGACAGCCGCCTCACGACGCAGATGAAGTCGGTGGGCGAGGTGATGGCCATCGGCCGCACTTTCAAGGAGAGCCTGCAGAAGGCGCTCCGATCCCTCGAGATCGGCCATGCCGGTCTCGAGCGGCCCGGCCTGCCCGTGGGCGAGGCGGGCGAGAAGGCGCTCTGGAATTCGATCGAGATCGCACGCCCTGGCCGGCTCTGGGCCATCGCCGAGGCCTTCCGCCGCGGCGCCAGCGTGGAAGAGGTGCACCGCAGGTCGGCCATCGATCCCTGGTTTCTCGGAAATGTGCGCGAGCTGGTCGAGAAGGAGGCCGATCTCGAGGCGGCGTCCCCGTCTGAACGGATCGCATGGCTCCGGCCGGCCAAACAGGCCGGCTTCTCGGATCGCCGTCTCGCGGCGCTCTGGAGGATCGAGGAGAACGAGGTCCGCGCGCTCCGGCATGCGAACGGCGTGCGGCCCGTCTACAAGCGCGTGGACACCTGCGCCGCGGAGTTCGAGGCGTTCACGCCGTATTTGTATTCGACCTACGAGCAGGAATGCGAGGCTGCGCCCACGGACCGGCGCAAGATCATGATCCTCGGCGGCGGCCCGAACCGGATCGGGCAGGGCATCGAATTCGACTACTGCTGCGTCCACGCCGTACTCGCCCTGCGTGAGG
>CAYGXT010000615.1:0-2153 GCA_964353695.1 uncultured Myxococcaceae bacterium | reverse complement strand
GATCGGGTCAAGGACTACGCGGTCGATCTCGTATGGGCTACGCGAGATCCGCAGGCCTACCAGATCGACGTCGGGCCCTACATCCGCTGCGGCGCCTCGCCGCGCGCCACGATCGCCCTCTCGCTCGCTGCGAAGGCCTGGGCCTTCCTCCAGGGCAGGGCCTACGTCACGCCCCAGGACGTCAAGTCCATCGCCATGGACGTGCTGCGCCACCGCGTAACCGTGAACTACGAGGCCGAGGCGGAGAACGTGACGGCCGAGGACGTCGTCACGCGCATCTTCGACGGCATCGCGGTTCCCTGAGCGACCACGCTTCCGGTTTCTTCCGCAAGCACTTGGTGAGAGAGGGAGCATGGACGCCACCCGTACGCGCGAGATCCTGAGCCGGGTCCGAAGGCTCGAGGTCAAGACCCGGCGCCTGGTCGAGGAGACCATGGCCGGGCAGTACCACTCTGTCTTCAAGGGACGGGGCATGGACTTCGAGGAAGTGCGCGAATACCTGCCTGGCGACGAGGTCCGTAGCATCGACTGGAACGTGACGGCGCGCACGGGCCGCCCTTTCGTGAAGAAGTTCACCGAGGAGCGCGAGCTGACGCTGCTGCTGTTGCTGGATCTGAGCGCCTCGGGGCGCTTCGGCTCCGGCTCGCGTAGCAAGCGCGAGCTAGCGGCCGAGGTGGCCAGCGTCCTGGCCTTCTCGGCCATCCGCAATCAGGACCGAGTCGGCCTCGTACTGTTCACGGATCGCGTCGAGAAGTTCATCGCTCCGGCCAAGGGTCGTAGCCATGTGCTCCGCGTGGTGCGGGAGTCGCGCGTCTTCGAGCCCGAGCATACGGGCGCGTACCTGCTGGCGGCGGTGGAGTTTGCGAACCGGGTCGTTCCGCGCCGGGCCGTCGCCTTCCTGATCTCGGGCTTCCTGCTGCCGGGCAAGGAGAAGGGCCTCCCCGAGCCCGTGCGGCGAGCGCTCACGCTCGCGAACCGCCGTCATGATCTCGTCGCGCTGTCTACCACGGATCCGCGCGAGCGCGAACTCCCCGACGTGGGTTTCGTGACGCTGGACGACGCCGAGACGGGCGAGCAGCTCGAGATTGACACCTCGAATCCCGGGCTCCGCCGGCGCTATGCCCGGGCCGCACAGAGCCACGCCGAAGCCCTGAGCCAGTCGCTCCGCGGCTGCGGCGTCGATCTGCTCGAACTCTCCACCGACGAGCCTTATCTGCCCGCCCTCCAGCGTTTCTTCCGGGGCCGGGCGCGGAGGGCCGCGTAGCCATGAACGCCACGGACATTCGCGACATCGCGGGCCCGATCCCGATCCCCGATCCCTGGCTCGCGGTGCTCCTGGGCTCCGGCGCGCTGGCGGCGCTGGCGCTGGGCCTGCTCGCCCTGCGTGTCTGGCGGGCCCGCCGGCGGCGCGCCGTGACGCCCGAGGCCCGCGCGCTGGCGCGGCTCGAGGAGGCTCGGCGCATCCTGGAGCCTGCCTGTGCGCGAGAGTACGGCGTCGCCGTCTCCACGGCGGTGCGGCTCTACATCGAGGAGCGCTTTGCGACGCGGGCTGCCCATCGCACGACCGAGGAGTTCCTGCACGGTCTCGCCGCCGACGAGGCGTCGCCCCTCGCTACGCGGCGCTCGCTGCTCGCGCGTTTCCTGCAGCACTGCGACCTCGCAAAATTCGGGCGCTTTGCCCTCACGAAAGAAGAGATGGAGGCGCTGCACGCGAGCGCGCTCTGCTTCGTCCGCGACGCCGAGGAGGCCGGGCCCGCAGCCCGGTAGACAGCATGCACTTCGCCGATCCTGAACTTCTTTGGCTTCTGGCCCTCGTTCCGCTGCTCGCGCTGCTCCGGGGCCGCGCGGGCCGTGCCGCCGCCATGCTGTATTCGACGGCGGAGAGGGTGCGGGCCGTGGCAAGGCCCCGGCGTGCGCGCCCCGGCGCGCTGCTCGCAACGCTTCGGCTCCTTGGTGTGGCCTGCCTGGTGATCGCCCTTGCGAGACCTCAGCGCGTGACGGCGACCTCCGAGGTGGAGGCCAGCGGGATCGACATCATGCTGGCCGTAGACGTCTCGGGCTCGATGGAGGCCCTCGACTTCACCCTCGATGGCCAGCCGGCGAACCGGCTCGACGTGGCGAAGTCGGTCATCGACCGCTTCATCGAGGCGAGG
>CAYGXT010000614.1:0-2156 GCA_964353695.1 uncultured Myxococcaceae bacterium | reverse complement strand
TGGTGCGACCCGGTAGCTCTGCTTGTGCCCGCGCGCCTCGAAGTCGGCGGCGATTCGGCGCGCTTCTTCCTCGCCGAGGCCGCTCCGGACCTCGAACTCGTTGCCATGTTCATCGCAGCGCCAGACGGCCCAGCCGGCGACGTTCGGGGCGAGCATCGTCTCGAGCGGGCCGAACGCGGGTGGCCACGCGAAACCCTCGCGCGTGCGCTCGAGGATCGCCGCGCCGGTTACGGCCTCGAGCTCGAGCGGCCCATAAAGGTGAGGGAAGAGCTCGCCGCTCGCGAGATGCCCGACTCCGCTGCCCGGGATCGGCGACGGTGCCTCGAAGCGCAGCGGCGTGCCGAGACGCGCTGGGTCGATCTCGAGAATCGCAAGCGGCTCTGCGACGGCGCCGAAGTAGTCGCGCGCGACCTCGAGGACGGTTGCCGGCGTCGAAGTGCAGTGGATGAATCCGTCGCGCCCGAGCGAGGGCGGCGCGTACGCACCGCCGCTGCGATGGCTTCGGATCTCGCTGACGGTTGCAAGGTGATAGACGCGCGCGGGCTGCATCACGCTCGGATCCTACCGCGCCCCGCCTACGCGAAGCTCTCCCTGCGATGCCGGATCAGCTCCATGAACTCGGCGCAGGTCTTGACGTCGCTGTTGAAGGCGCCGCGCATCGAGCTCGTGATGGTGAAGGCGTTCTGCTGCGCGACGCCGCGCTTCTCACGGCCCGCGACGCTTCGTCGTCAAGCCGACGCGTTCAGTCCGAAGCGCGAACCCCGCGCGCGACGACGAGCGCGCCGACTGCGAACAAGAGCATTGCACTGGGCTCCGGAATGGCCGGCCCACCGCCGCTGACGAATCTCTCGCTGCCGCCCAGACCACGCGTGCCCGCTCCCAGGCCCTGCCCGTGGATGCCGAGGCGAATCGTGCCTCCATCGAGGGCAGACTGCACGGCCGCGAAGGAGATTCCCCCATTCAAGGAGAGATTGAGTGCGAATGACTGGCCTGGGTCGGCGCCGTCTTTGTTCGTGCCCGGACTGTCCGCGGCGGCCCTGAGTGTCGCGGAGAACGAAGGTGCGACGGTGTTGCCACCGGGAAGGTTCGAAGGGTTGCCACCGCTTATGAACTTCGTGCCCAACCCATTCGTGATCGACGCGATGCTCGCGAACGCGCCGGCATCGTCATCGATGTAGACCCGTCCGATGAACGACGCCGCGGGCCCGCTGTTCGCGAAGGTGATGCTCACCTTCCCGGCTGCGAGATTCGCGAGCGTGGCGGAAAATTGAGCCTCACCGATCCCGCATTGGGTGGCGTTGTCGCCCGTGATACATGAGAACCCGATCGCATGCGCCGCACCGCCCGATAGCAACACTGCAGTCGCGAGGGCGAGGGCTGCTCCGAATTTCTGGAATCGTGTGTCGAGGGATCTGGGCATGCCGGCGCCTCCACGTTTGGGGATGCAACTTGCAAGCATCGATTCGCTGATTTCCTCGAATAAGCATAGGTCCCGGCAAATCTCAGGGCAAGCAATTTCGAGGCATTTTTCCCGCGTGGACTCTCTCCGGCGTGACGAGCCTGGCCTTAGCGCGGGCGGAAACCTCGCTCGGCTCGAAGCCCTGCTCCCTCGGTAAGATGAACCCGGAGACGCACTTTCCGTCGCTGTGACTCTTTGTCATCGGCTCTACTGTGCCGACGACGGCACCAGGCGGGTCGCCCGCAAAGCGTGAGGCCGCGCGGGCTGCATCGCGCTCGGATCCTACCTGCGCCCCACCTACGCGAAGCTCCCCTTGCGATGCCGAATCAGCTCCATGAACTCGGTGCGGGTCTTCATGTCGCTGTTGAAAACGCCGCGCATCGAGCTCGTGATGGCGAAGGCGTTCTGCTGCTCGACGCCGCGCATCTTCATGCAGAGATGGATGGCCTCGATCACGACGCCGACGCCCCGCGGCTCGAGCACGCATTCGAGGATCCCAGCGATCTCGGTGGTGAGGCGCTCCTGCACCTGGAGGCGGCGCGCGAACATCTCGACCAGGCGCGGGATCTTGGAGAGCCCCACGATCTTTCCGTTCGGGATGTAGCCCACGTGGGCACGCCCGAAGAAGGGCAGCATATGGTGCTCGCAGAGGCTGAAGAAATCGATGTCCTTGACCAGCACCATCTCGTCGTAGGAG
>CAYGXT010000613.1:0-2158 GCA_964353695.1 uncultured Myxococcaceae bacterium | reverse complement strand
CAACTTCCTGTTCGGCTCCACCGACGGCAACTCATGGGTGCAACTCGCCGACGTGCTGCCTCCCGCCTACGGCGCGGCGCGCGATCTCGGGACGGTGACGATTCCGGCCAGCCTGCTGGGCGCGACCGACCTCTGGCTCCGGGCCGATCTCTACTCCTACGGCTCGAGCGCGCCGTCGGGGGGCGTGTGGACGAACACGTCGCAGCTCTCGCGCTGGTCGACGGCCACCCCGACCAGCAAGGCATTCCGGCTGGACGTGACCTACGTGCCCGAGCCGGCCACGGCCATGCTAGTGCTCTGCGGACTCGGCGCGCTCGCAGCGCGCTCCAGAAAACCCTGCGGCGCGTAGATCGTCCCGGCGTACGCCGCATCATCCGCTCCGCGCTGAGGAGGCTCCCGGACGGAACACCTCCGCCTCTCCGCACGTTGCGACCCGGCACGTTGCGATCCCCCCGCCACCCCGTAGACTCACGGCCCGGCGTTCCCCGGTAGCTCAGTTGGTAGAGCAATCGGCTGTTAACCGATTTGTCGCAGGTTCGAGTCCTGCCCGGGGAGCCACTTCTAGCCAATTGCAAGCACTTCAGAATCACAAGCCCATCGGAGCTCCGAATCCGGAAAAGGGAATCAGCCTGTCATTGCCCCTGATCATGACCCAGGCGCCCGGCGGTTTTCCCATGAACATGTCTAGAGTTGCATGGGCGGTTTCGAGCCGTCACCGCGGCGGCCGCGGTGCTCGGGCGCTGCGAGTGAGGCAAGGACGACTACAGCTTGAAGCTGGAAAACCTGCTGAAGGCACCGCCTGAGCACTGGCAGCAGGAGTTCGACCTGTGAAGCGGAACCTCGGCCCGTTGCTCACGTCGGAGACGGCTTCCGTGGAGGCGGAAAGTCGTCGCACAGTGCGTGACGAGTCGGGCCGGGGCGCATCCGCCTCGAAACTACACGCACTGCGTGGTGTTTCGCCGTGACCATCGCGTCTCCCAAGAGAGTGCTCATCATCGCCGGACCCAACGGGGCCGGGAAGACGACGTTCGCGACCGAATTCCTCCCTGCGGAGGCCGGCTTCCTGGCCTTTGTCAATGCGGATCTCATTGCTGCAGGGCTCGCCCCATTCGATCCCGGTCGTGCCGCAATTCAGGCAGGTCGGCTCATGTTGCGGGCGATTTCCGATCACGTGGCACGCGGCGCTAACTTCGCCTTCGAGACCACCTTGGCGGGGCGCGCTTACGCACGCGCGATTCCGCGATGGCAAACGCTGGGGTATCGGGTGAATCTGCTCTTTCTCGCACTTCCGACGCCCGAGGTCGCAATCGCCCGGGTTGCGGAGCGCGTGCGGCAGGGGGGACACTCCGTCCCTGAGGAGATCGTTCGCCGGCGCTTCATCGCCGGTCGATCGAACTTTGAGCAGATATATCGGCCGCTGGTGGACACGTGGGCGCTATACGACAGTGCGGGCGATTCGCTCGTCCTTGTCGATTGGGGAGAGAAGGCATGAATCTGAAGCCGATCACGCAGGCCAAGGATCCGTGGCTCGCCGGAGCCTTGCCCGCGCTGCGCCGAGCGCGGCGGCGGGCCGAAGAGATCGCGCGTCAGACCAACACCGCGTTGGTCCTCGCCAAGGACGGTCGGCCCGTGCTCGTGCGGTGCGAGCCGTACCCGCGAGACAGCGCACCTGGCTCACGGTAGGCGAGATCGAACTGGCCACACGCAGCGCCCAATCTCGACGCGCTCCGTAAACCGCGATTACACAAGAAGCTCGTTCAGGCGTTCGACCGTGACTTCCGCCGCACGAAGAATGCTCCTGAGCGTGCCGCAATCGAGTTCGGATGTAACGGCACGGTCACGGCCTGCCGGTCGGGATGGTTCAGCCGAACGTGGCTCCCGTGCTGGCGGACACCGCGGTATCCAAGGCGTTCTAAAGCGCGGACCCACTCCGCGCCCGAGATCAACGGAAGGGCCTTCACTATGGTCCTCTATGGAGCAGCTTTGTCTGCCTGTTCAGGATCAACGAGATCCAGCCATAGGCCGGCATGTCCGGCTCCTAGCCGACCGCAACGCGGGCTACTTCGTACTCCCCGGGAAGCTCCCACCCCTCAGCCTCTCGAGTTTCGAGGCAAAGAAGGATGGCCTCTCGGATGTTTTCCAGGGCTTCATCTCGGGT
>CAYGXT010000612.1:0-2158 GCA_964353695.1 uncultured Myxococcaceae bacterium | reverse complement strand
GCGTTCTTCCCTCTTCCGCCGCAGACGATCGTGGCAGCGCCCGAGCGTGCCGCCGCGCGCGCTGCCTCGAGCTTGGTGGTCATGCCGCCGCGCCCGAAGGCGTGGCTCGAGCCCTGCGCAGCGTTATCGAGCGCAGGATCGAGGGCCTCCACCACGTCGTAGAGCGGGGGCTTGGGTGCTCCTGCGCGCGGCGGCTCCTGGTAAAGACCGTCCACGTCCGTGAGCAGGATCAGCAGGTCTGCCGCCACCAGGTTGACGATGTTGGCGGAGAGGTTGTCGTTGTCGCCGAAGCGGATCTCCTCGGTAGCCACCGTATCGTTCTCGTTCACGATCGGCACGACGCCGAGGCGCAGCAGTCGGAGCAGCGTGCGCCGTGCGTTGAGGAAGAGTTCGCGATCCTCGAGCCCGGTGCGGGTGAGCAGGATCTGCGCCACGAGCTTCCCGTGCCTGGCGAAGAGCCTGCGGTAGAGCTCCACCAGACCGATCTGGCCGACAGCCGCGGCGGCCTGCTTCTCGGGGATGGAGCGGCCGGGATGCGTCCAGCCGAGGGTGTGGCTGCCGATGGCGATGGCGCCCGAGCTTACGATCACGACCTCGCGGCCCTCGTCCTGCAGCGCCGAGACCTGGCGTGCGAGCTCGCTGAATACGCGGCGTCGCAGCACGCCGGCGTCTGTCAGGATGCTGCTCCCGACCTTGATGACGACGCGCTTCGCACGCTTCGCAGCCTGTCGTGTGGCGTAGGGCTTCATGCCGTCACCGCGGTCGCGTCGGCCGCGGCCGCCTCGCGGGCCGCCGCTGCATCCGCCGCCGCGAGCGCGTGCGCCATGCCGAAGATCAGCTCACGGACTCCCTCGCCCGTCGCGCTCGACACGCGCAGCACCTCACGACCGCGCGCGCGCAGCCTCTGCTCGATCTCGTCGAGGCTCGCGCGGTCGGCCACGAGATCGATCTTCGTGAGCGCGATGATCTCCGTGCGTGCCAGCAGCCGCGGATCGTAGGCCTCGAGCTCGCGCTGGATCGTCTCGTAGTCGGCCTCGGCATCGCGGCCTTCGAGCAGGATGGCGCCGACATCGACGCAATGGACGAGCACGCGCGTGCGCTCGACGTGGCGCAGGAAGCGATCGCCGAGGCCGACACCCTCGCTCGCGCCTTCGACCAGGCCCGGGAGATCCGCCACCACGAAGCGCCGCTCTCCTGCCTCGACCACGCCGAGATAGGGTACGAGCGTCGTGAAGGGGTAGGGCGCCACCCGCGGCCGCGCGGCGGAGATGCGGCGCAGCAACGTGGACTTCCCCGCGTTTGGGAGCCCCACGAGACCGACGTCTGCGAGGAGCTTGAGCGAGAGCCGGAGTCGTCGCTTCTGGCCCGGCTGCTCCCGCGTCGCAAAATCGGGGGCCTGTCGGGTGGGTGTGGCGAAGTTGTCGTTGCCACGGCCGCCACGGCCGCCACGGGCCACCACGAAGCGCTGGCCTTCCAGCGTCAGATCCACGAGTGGCGGCGCGCCTTCCGGGGCGTCGGCGTCGAAGACCACCGTGCCCACAGGCAGGTGGATCACGGCGTCGGCCCCGTTGCTGCCGTCCTTGCGGCCTCCCTGGCCGTGGGCGCCCCGTTCGGCGCGGATCAGCGGGCGCAGCCGTAGATCGAGGAGCGTTGCCAGGTTGCGGTCGACTACCAGCACGACGTCGCCGCCGCGCCCGCCATCGCCCCCGTCGGGCCCGCCCCGCGGCACGTACTTCTCACGGCGGAAGCTCACGCAGCCGCTGCCGCCGTCACCTGCGACGACCGAGATCTTGGCCTCGTCGATGAAGGTCTCGTTGGCCTTCATGGGCGCCTCCTGCAGGCCTGGCGCCACGCCCGCGTTAGTGCTGCGGAAGAGGCTCCACGCCGGCCACCACCTTACCCCTGGACCGGCCGTAGGAGACGACACCATCGATGCGCGCGAAGAGCGTGAAGTCGCGCCCGAGGCCGACGTTGCGGCCCGGATGTACGCGCGTCCCAACCTGGCGCACGAGGATCGACCCGGCGCTCACGGTCTGGCCCGCGAAGATCTTGACGCCGCGGCGCTGGCCGTTGCTGTCGCGCCCGTTACGCGAGCTTCCTTGCCCCTTCTTATGTGCCATCGCTAACCCTCGATCCGCTCGACGCGGATCTCCGTAAA
>CAYGXT010000611.1:0-2168 GCA_964353695.1 uncultured Myxococcaceae bacterium | reverse complement strand
CGGCTTGGGAGCTTCATCGCGACGGAATCCCCGTCACGGTAGTGACCGACAATACGTCGGGCCATCTGATGGCGCAGGGAGAGATCGATCTCGTAATCGTCGGTGCGGATCGGATCGCCGCCAACGGCGACACGGCCAACAAGATCGGCACCTACAGCGTCGCCGTGCTGGCGCGTGAGCACGGCATCCCGTTCTACGTCGCAGCCCCGCTCTCGACCCTCGATCTCGACACGCCGACGGGCGCGGGCATCCCCATCGAGGAGCGCGGCCGGGCGGAGGTGGCGATCATCGGCGGCCAGGTGATCGTGCCCGAAGGCGTACCCGTGCGGCATCCGGCCTTCGATGTAACACCCGCGCGGTTCGTCACCGCCATCATCACCGAGGCCGGAGTGGCGAGACCGCCCTATACGGAATCGCTCGTGCAACTCTTGCGCAAGTGCTGAGGTGTCAACCCTTCAGCCAAAACAGCCGATGAGCAAGCACCCGCTGAGGAGGCGCTGTGCGGCCCATCGTTCTCTGCGTCGACGACGACCGCAACCTTTGCCAGATCCTCAGCAAGGCGCTCAGCGGCGAGGGCTATCTCGTGCGCATGGTGCACGACGGCGATGCGGCGCTGGAGAGTCTGAGGGAGGAGCCGCCGGATCTCGTGCTGCTCGACCTGCTGCTCCCGAAGCGCGACGGTTTCGCGGTTCTGGAGGCGCTCCGCGGCCTCGAGGGCGAGGCTGCGAAGGTGCCCGTCGTGCTGCTGTCCGGTTGCCTGCGCAGCCCGCAGTACATCGAGCGCGCGCAGGCGCTCGGCGTGAGCGCGATGCTCACCAAGCCTGTGCCGCTCGAGGAGCTGCTGCGGGTCGTGGCACAGCATCTTCCCCCAGCCCTGCAATCCGAGGCCCGCTCTGATTCCAATTCTGATTCCGATTGCGATCCGGCGCCGAGGCTGAAGCCGAGGCCGATCCCGCTCTCGGGTTCGCTGGCCGACGTTCCCTTCCCGGCGCTGCTGCATCACCTGCACGGCCTGCGTGCCACGGGCGTGATGCAGCTCCAGCACGGCAAGCGCAAGAAGGCGCTTCAGATTCGCGACGGCTACCCGGTGGCCGTGCGGTCGAACCTCGTGGGCGAGTGCCTCGGCAACTTCCTGGTTCGGACCGGACGTATCACCGAGAGCGATATGGGCGAGTCGATCCGGCGCCTGAATGCCGGCGAGGGCCGGCAGGGCGAGATCCTGGTGGCGATGCAGGTGCTCGCCGAACACGAGGTCGGGCCGGCGCTCTCGGCGCAGGCCGAGGAGAAGCTCTTCGAGATCTTCGAGTGGTCGGGCGGCGGCTTCGAGTTCCAGCTCGGCGAAAATCTAGAGGGGGGGAGCGGCCTGCCCCTCGAGCGAAGCCCCGCGAACGTGATCCTCCACGGCGTACGCACGCGCCTGCCGCGGGCGCGTATGGACGTCTTTCTCAGCGCGAACGCCGAACGCTTCGTGGCGCAGGGCGAGAGCCCCTTCTACCGCTTCCAGGAGATCGATCTCGAGCCTGCCGAGCTGCAGTTCCTCGGGGAGCTCGACGGGACCCAGCGCCTGCGCGACCTGCTCGAGTCTCCCGAGCCCCTGCGACGCACGCTCTACGCGCTGATCGTCACCGACCTGCTCGAGCTGCGCGGGGGCGCCGCGACCTCGCCTCCTCGACGAGCCGCGCCGGAGCCCGCCGCCACGCCGCGCCCTCCGGATCCCGCGGAGGAGGCGCTGCGTGCCGAGCTTACGGCGATGGCTGAACGCCTGCGGGACCGGTCCTATTTCGAGATCCTGGGCGTGAGCGAGCGTGCCAGTGACGAGGATATTCGCAGCGCCTATGTGCTGCTGGCCAGGCGCACGCACCCCGACCGCTTCAGCGGCGCGAGCGAGCCCGTGAAGCGCCTCGCCGAGGAGATCTTCGGCCTCATCTCGAAGGCCTACGAGCGGATCGGCGACGCGACGCGGCGGGCACAGCAGGCGATGCAGAAGCGAGAGTCCGTCGAGCTCGACGAGGGGCAGCGTGCGCTGAAGGCCGAGCTTCAGTTCCAGCAGGGCGAGGGCAAGCTCCGGGCGCACCAGTACGCGGCCGCGGTCGAATGCTTCGACCGGGCCGTGCAGCTCTATCCCGAGGAGGGCGAATACCACGTCCACCTCGGCTGGGCCCAGCACC
>CAYGXT010000610.1:0-2169 GCA_964353695.1 uncultured Myxococcaceae bacterium | reverse complement strand
CAGGGGCAGAAGGTCGAGTAGATCGTCGCAGCACGGATCGAGACCCCGTGGTAGGCGGCCTGTGTGATGGCGTTCTCCTCGCCGTGGGAGCAGAGGCACTCTTCGAGGCGGGTGCCGCCCTGCGCGAAGGAGTTGCAGCGGGGGCAGCCTCCTTCGTTGCAGTTGCGCGTCCCGCGCGGCGTCCCGTTGTAGCCGGTCGAGATGATCCGCCGGTCGCGGGCAATCACGGCGCCGACCTTGCGCTTCACGCAGTTGCTCCGTGACGCAACCATGCGCGCGATGCTCATGAAGTAATCGTCCCAGCCCGGACGCTCGAAATGCAGGCTGCGTTCGAGCACGGCCTGCAGCGCAGCGTGCAGCCCGGCGAGGTCGCCATCGTTGCGGAGCTGGAAGTCTGCGAGCGCTCTCACCGCCAGCAGTTGCTGCGCCGCCGGATCATCGCTTGCGAGCTCGCGGCCCTCGAGGCTGCGCAGCGTATCGAGCGTCACGGGATCTCCTCCCCGTCCGCGGAGCCGCAGCCTCTCCACCCGCGTCGCCTCGTCGGCGTCGATCCAGAGCAGGCGGAAGCCGCCGCCCGCCCGGCGCAGGGCCTCGACCTCGGCCGGATGACGGATCGAGTCGATGACGTAGTTCCTGTCCGGCAGGAGCTGCGCCACGAGACGGTCCGCGAGTACGGCCAGCCCGCCGGCGGCACGCAGCGAGTTCCCGGTTTCGATCATGCGCTCGCGCGTCTCGACCTCGCCGCGCAGGCGGAGCTCGTCGCGGATCACGTCCGAGAGCGAAAGAGCGTAGAAGCTCCGGTCGCGCAGGAATGCGACCGCCTCGCCCTTGCCCGCTGCATACGGTCCCGAGATGCCGAGGATCACTGTGCCCTCCGAGTTTACAGGCTGTAGCACGCGGGGACCGGCTCTGGCAGCCTGCGGGGATGCGCCGGCGAGCTCAGGTCGTGAGATCGAGGCCGATCCAGGCCGTGCCGCTCGCGTCGCGACGCTCTCGCGAGTCGACGCGACGGAGCCCGAGCTTTGCGAGCCCTGCGAGCACCTCCTCAGCTTCGGCCGCGAGAAGCCCCGAGAGCAGTACGTGTGTCCCCGACCGCACGTGCCTTGCGATCGCGGGCAGCAGCGGGAGCAGCTCGCGCTTCAGGAGGTTTGCCAGCACGAGATCGAAGGGACGGGAGGCAAGCGCGTCGAGCGTGCCCGCGAAGAAGCAAACGCGATCGGCGAGCTCGTTCTGCAGCGCGTTCTCGCGCGCCACGGACAGCGCCAAAGGATCGACGTCGAAGCCGACGACCGAAGCCGCACCGAGCCGCAGCGCGGCCAGCGCCAGCACGCCGCTGCCGGTGCCGATATCGAGAGCGCTCGCCCCCGCACGCAACGACCGCGGCAGCGCCGCCAACAGCTCGAGCGCGAGCCGAGTCGATTCGTGGCCGCCCGTCCCGAAGGCCTGCCCCGGATCGATCACGAGCTCCGACTGCCCCGCGAGGAGCTCATGGGCGGCAAAGCTCGGACGCACCACCAGCTCCTCGGAAACGACGATCGGCACCAGCCCCTCGCGCCAGGCCTCGACCCAGTCCACCGGCGGACACGGCTCCGCGGCGCCTACCCGACGCACGCCAAACGCCGCCGCCACCGCCGCACGCACGGCCTCGGCCTGCGGCACTGGCACGTAGATCAGCAGCATGACCGCGTCCGGCTCTCCGCCTTCGCGCTCCTCGAGACCCACCGCACCGGCGGCGAACGCCTCCGCCGCAGCGATCTCGCCCGCCTCCGCATCGCGTGCCTCCACCCAGAAGCGGAGACACGGATTGGTGTCGATTTTCGCGCTGGGCTGGCTCACGCTTCTCCCGGGCTGCTACCTCGGCCATGTCGCGGCGGGGCAGATCCGCCTGTTGCGAGCGAGTACGCCGATCCCGCGCGTGCTCGGCGATCCTGCCACGACCGCCGACGAGCGCGAGCGCCTTACCCTGGTGCTCGAGGCGCGAGACCACGCGCAACGCCTCGGGCTCTCCGTCGGCGAACAGTACACGAGCTACGCGCCCTGGCCCGGCGACCGCCTGATCACGGCCGTGGTGGCGGCCCAGCCGGGAACGCTCGAGGCGTCGGGCTTCTGGTTCCCCCTGATCGGAAGCGTGCCCTACAAGGGCTACTTCACGCTCGCGGCAGCGGACGC
>CAYGXT010000609.1:0-2171 GCA_964353695.1 uncultured Myxococcaceae bacterium | reverse complement strand
ACACCACGATCGGGCCTTCTGCGATGCTCTTCGCCGGGTCGGGGACGACGCGGCTCCAGTCGATCCCGGGGATGCGGCCGAAGCCCTGGCAGGGCTCGCAGGCGCCGAGTGGGCTGCCAAACGAGAAGAGCGCCGGCACGGGAGATGCGAAGGTCCGGCCGCAGCCGTCGCAGGCGAAGCCCTCGCGATAGATCGCACGCTCTCCCGTCTCCGAGACCACGACGGCCCGTCCTCCACCGCGCACAAAGGCCGTGGCGATCGCCTCGGCAAGCCGCGTCCGCGCCTCGTGCGAGAGCAAAAGCCGGTCCACGAGCAGGAGCGCCGACGGGCGCAGCGCCGAGAAGGCGCGCGCCGACGTTTCGGACAGATCCACCGGCTTGCCCGCGGCGTCGAGCAAACGCGCGAAACCCTCGCGCAACAGCCGCTCGCGCAGCGCCGTCGCACTCTCGCCCTTGCCCTCCGGAAGCGGCGCACCGATCGAGACACGCTTACCCTCCCCGCCGGCGAGGATGCGTCCGACCACGGCATCGACCGTGCCAGGCTCGACACGCCGGTCGCAAGCGGGACAACGGGTCTCGCCGACGTTCGCGTACAGCAGGCGAAGATGGTCGAGGATCTCGCTGGCCGTCCCCACCGTCGAGCGCGCGTTCGTGACGCGGTTGCGCTGCTCGATCGCGATGGCCGGCGGCAGGAAGGAGATGAGATCGACCTCGGGCCGCGGCAGACGCTCGAGGAATTGCCGCGCATAGGTCGAGAGCGAGGCCACGTAGCGGCGCTGGCCTTCGGCGTAGAGAGTGTCGAAGGCGAGCGTAGACTTGCCCGAGCCCGAGACGCCCGTCACCACGCTGATCGCGCGCAGCGGGAAACGGCAGCTCACGCCCTTCAAGTTGTGCGAGCGGGCTCCGACGATCCGGATCTCGGCAGCCGCCTTGCCCGCGGATCCGCCGTCCGTCACACGCGTCGTCGAAACAGCGTCTGGAGCCTCAGCACGAGGGCCGGCTCGCCGTCGATCCGAACGCGTCCCTCCATGTGCAAGAGCTCGCCATTGGCGCGGCCCGCGAGCACGTCCAGGAAGTCGCTGGCCTCGACCTGGATCACCACGTCGCGCCTGGCTGCCGCGCCGGGCGCGATGGACAGCACCCCGTCCACGAGGCGGAGCGTGAGCGAGCCTCCCGACGGGCCCTTCAGATCGAGCACGAAGACGGCCGAGAAGCCGCGCGCGGCGTCGGCGTCGAAGTGCTTTCGCAGCCACTGCGCCGCCGCTTCGACGGCCGCGGGCTCTTGGGCTCCCATGGCGCTCCTCGTCTCCGGTTCTGCAGCCGAGGAGTCTAGGTTCGGATTGACGGATCAGTCAATTCGGCGATCAAAGAACCTCAACCTATCGATTGCATGTCGTCGACGATCAGCGTGATCGTGATGTGGTTTCCGGTCTCGCTCTGGCTCATGTGCAGCACCCGAACCTCGTTCGCGCTCAGGAACTTATTGAGGTCCTCTTCCACCTCGAGAACCAGCCCTCGCACCACCCTGCACCTCAATGCCATGCCCTACCCCCCCTGCCGGCCCGCCTGACGCTCGGCGTCGGCCGCATAACGAAGCTTCCCCCGCTCCTGCGCGGCGGCGGCCGCCGCGCTCCACTCCTGCCCCGAGGGCGCCGAGTCGAGCCACGTCGCCACCTGCCGCATCAGGAAGACGTCCCCGTCGAGCTTCGCCTGCTCTCCGATTGCTTGCAATCTCTGCTCCGCGCCGGCCTTCTTCAGGAAGATCAGGGCCTCGACGACCCGCTCCTCGGCCAGATAGGCCTCGGCCAGACGCAGCGCCTGCGCGGGAGGGATCTCCTTCTCGATCAGATGCCGCCGTTCCATCGCGTCGGGGAGCTTCGTCTTCGCCATTCAGTACCTCGGCAAGCTGGGATCAACCGTCTGCGACCATGCGTCGATGCCTCCGCGCAGGTTCTCGACTCTCGCGAAGCCGTGCTGCTGCAGCAGCTGGCAGGCGCGCGCACTGCGCCCGCCGAAATGACAATGCACCACCACGTGCTTCGATCTCCACTCGGCGAGCTCGTCGAGGCGCGCCTCGAGCTGGCCGAGCGGCAGCAGCCTTGCCCCCTCGATACGCGCCGTGTCGTGCTCGAGGAAGAGTCGAATCTCCATGCCCGCCGCTGACGACAGCAC